>NZ_JALQEK010000054.1:0-24974 GCF_023630765.1 Caballeronia sp. ATUFL_F2_KS9A
GGACCGTGAAACGACTCCACGCCGATGATAGTGCGGATACCCGTGTGAAAGTAGGTAATCGTCAGGCTCCTCATGCTTCAAACAAAAACCCCACCCCAAAAAGGTGGGGTTTTTGCGTTGGGACTTTCAAGGCATCTCACGCCAGCTTGCGAATAGCCGATTGCTGATAATTCTCGATGCCGATTTTGTCGATGAGGCCGATCTGAATCTCCAGCCAATCGATGTGATCCTCGGTAGCGTCGAGCAGTTCGACCAGAATCCCTCTTGAGACAAAGTCCCGCACCGATTCGCAATAGACGATCCCCTCCTTGCATTGCGCTTGGGCCGCCTGCTCGAGCTTGAGGTCGTTCTGCAGAGCTTCGAGCGTCTGCTTGCCAATGGCCAACGCATGAAGATCCTGCAAATTCGGCAGTCCATCGAGCATGAGGATTCGCTCGATCAGCTTGTCAGCATGCGTCAACTCGTCCATCGACTCGTCGTATTCGTGCGCGCCGAGTTCTTCAAATCCCCAATGCTGATAGAGACGCGCGTGCAAAAGATACTGATGCACGGCCGTCAGTTCGTTCTTCAGCTCGGCATTGAGGTAGTCAATCACTTTCGGATCGCCTTGCATACCGTCTCCCGCCTGGTCGCGTTGCCACACACTCAGAATAGACGTTCGGCGATGACGAGCCGACAACGAGATTCATTCGCATTAGTGGCGACACTGCCGCATCCGCCCGCGTAGCGGGAACTTCGCTCGATTGCGCGATTTTCATGCCTATAATCGAGCGCAAAAGGAACGAGCCGCACAGAGTACGCCTTGCAGATAACAACAAGGAGAGACGTCGTGCCCCGATCGAACCGTACCCGCGCCCCTTCAATCTTCAGCCCGAATATAGCGAGCACGGGCCGTCGGCAGTTCCTCGGCATGGCCGGCGCCGGAATGCTCGCGACACTTCTTCCCGGCTGCGGCAGCGATAACGCCGACTCCCAGTCCTATCCTCAAACCGTCGCCATGGGGCAGCAGGCAATCCAGCAGGCCATCGGCAATCCGACGCAGCCCGTCGCGGCAATATCGGTGGCCATGCTCAAGGGCAGCAACGTGTTCTGGCAGCAGGCGTTCGGCGTATCGTCGGTGCCGAACCAAACCAAGGCGACGACCCAGACGCGTTTCAACATCGGCTCCGTCAGCAAGCTGTTTGCGGCGCTCGCAGCGACGATCCTTCAGGATCGCGGACTGATCACGCTCGATACGCCGATCGTCCGTTATCTCCCGACATTCACGATGCTCTCGCCCGAGTACGCGAAGATCACGACGCGCCAGTTGCTCTCGCATTCGTCGGGACTGCCGGGCACGAATTCGCGCAATCTCTTCACGTTCGCGCCGGTTCCCGGCTACGCAGCCGATACGCAAGCCGAACTCGCGAATACGCATCTGAAGCATTACCCCGGCGAGCTTGCCGTGTATTGCAACGACGGCTTCACGATGATCGAGCAGATCGTCCTCGCGATGACAGGGCAGAGCTTCGCAAGCTTCGTGGAAGCGAACATCCTCGCGCCGCTGAAGATGACGAACTCCAGCTATCTAACGAGCGTGCCGAGCAGCGGCTCGTTCTCGTATCCGTTTGCGAACGGCACGCAGTATCAGGAATTCGTCAACGCCTATGCGACGGGCGGGTTGAGCTCCACGCCCGGCGACATGATGAATCTGGCGCAGATGATCATCGGCGGCGGCATGTTTCAGGGGCAGCGCGTAGTATCGGCGGCGGGCATCGCGCAGATGGGCACGGATCAAACTACCGGACTCCTGATTAATCCGTCGCCCGAATGGAAATGGGGACTCGGCTGGGACTCGATCAGGCAACCGGCGCTCGATGCAGCAGGCGTCCTCGGATGGGAAAAGGACGGCGGAACGGCCTTCTATTCGAGCGAGTTCTTTGTCGTGCCACAGGCGCAACTCGCGCTGATGATCACGGGCAATTCGGGCTACGACGCTCGCAAGATCGCCGAATCGCTCGTGCTCTCCGCGCTGAAAGAGGACGGCTCGATCGCCTCGCTGCCGGCCAAGATCAGCACGACGGCGCCATCGGCCGCATCGGCGCCGAACATCGTCACGGCTGGCGGTATCTACGGCAATTCCGACTCGCCATTCCAGGTGATCGCGAATCCGGACGGCAGCCTGCAATTGAACCAGTGGGATGGAAAGAAGCGTACGTGGACGCAGCTTGGCGCATACCAGTATCGCAGTGACGGATGGTGGTGGAGCAACAGCGATAGCGCCTCGTATCGCTTCACGGTCGCTTCCGGAACCGATGAGAACGGCCACGCGTACAGCTATCGCTATCTGATGAAGCGTGTGGTGCCAGGCGCGGGTTACGCGTATCTCACGCTGCCGGTCGGTCAGCAACTCGCCGCGCTCACGCCGCTCGACACCGCATGGCAGCAGCGTTTAGACACGCAATGGACCCTGACGAACGATTCGCCAACGGCCGTGCCGATCGTCATCGATGGGAACGAACCGGCTTACCTGACCACGTTGCCCGAACTGCCGGGTTATGTGCTGTACGGCAACACGGACCTTCGCTATCAACTCTTCGTGCCGCTTTCGGACGATCGCGGCGGCATGTCGGTCAAGGTGCCTGGTAACTTCGGTCGCGATCTCTATGAGATCCGCTTTGCGTCAGCGAGTGGCGGCACGACACTGACGCTCGGAAGCTCGATTTACGCGAAGGCTTGAATGAAAGCACTCATTCGAAGCTAATTCACGGGAAGTAACCTGCTTCACATCGGCGATGCATGTGAAGCAGGTTCGACGAACGAACGTCATGCGCGCTGCGTCAGGCGGTGAAGCGATACGGCAAACGCCGCCTCCTACACGACAAGGAGCACATCATGTTCGCACTGCTTTCGCATCTTCTCGGCAAGCTGGTTTCCCGTACCGACATGCCTTCGCATAGCGCTTATCTCGCGTCGTCAGGCGATCTTGCCGATCTCGAACGCCGCATGCGTAACGTCGAAGACGAAGACCGCGCTTACAGCATGTCGTTTTGATGCGCGAAGACCCGCATGAAACATCCGCGGCTCAATTCGCCTCACGTCCTGTCGCGAGCCACGGCTTTCGATCTTCGAGGCAGACCATTCCTTCGTACAGTTCGACGTAGGAGCGGATCATCGCATCGAGACTGAACTTGCGCGCATGCTGGCGCAGCCGGTCGCGCGTAGAAGGATCGTCGAGCAAGGCGGTTGCCTCGTGAATCTTGTCGATCAACGTCTCGGGCCGGCCGACGTCGAACAGGAGATTCGAACGCGGCTCGATGATCTCGGGAATGCCGCCCATATTCGATCCGACGACGGGCACGCCATGCGAATACGCTTCGAGGACGACCAGCCCGAACGGTTCGTTCCACACGGACGGCACCACCAGAATATCGATGCTGCTCAGGAAATCCGAAGGATCGACCCGTCCGAGGAAAGTCACGCGCGGGTCCGCGTATTTCGTCTTGACCGAATCGACGAAGTCCTGATCTCCGGTGCCGCCGATCGAGAGCGTCCAGTCGAGCGTCTGGTCTGCGAGCAGTTGTTCCAGCAGCAACTCGACGCCCTTTTCAGGCAGCACGCGCCCGAGCATGCCGAGTCGCAATGGAGCGTTTCCATCTTGTCTCGAATGCTGTGCCGCGACGGAATCCATGGCCGGCTGATAGCAATTGTTGATGACGGTCGTCTTTGCCGCACGCGAGAAAAAACCGCTCTCGAGATGCTTCTGCAAGACGAAATCGCTGACGCCGACCGCAACGCTGACCTGCGCGGATGCGATCTGCTTCGGCTTCGCATACAGCGAGCACACGCCGCACTGACTCGCGCAGGGCTTGCCGGCCGTGAGCATGCTCGCCGTCGGGCACAACAGATAGTAATCGTGGATCGTATGTACGATAGGCACGCCCGCGTTGTTGGCGACGCGCCATGCATCGACGGAAAGACACGAGAGGTTGGCAGTATGAATGATGTCCGGCTTCTCGCGCTCGATGATCTCGGCGAGCTTTCGCGTCATCGACGTGTTGCGCACGTCGATCGCGTGCCAGATCAGCTTGGCGACGCGGGAATGCTCGCCAGGCGCATGCGGCCAATAGAGATTGGTCGAACGCAGACGATAGACCTTCGCGCCGTTGACGACTTCATTGCGATCGTCGCCTGTGCCGGTCGCGCAGACCACGCAAACCTCTATGCCTGCCTTGATGAGGCCATCGGCAAGGAGTCGCGTCGCGACTTCGGCGCCGCCGACCTCGTCTGGAAAATATAACGTGTTCGCGATCAGTACTTTCACGGCGTATGGACAGGATGCAGATCACTACGAGCCGGCGGCTTGGCGGTGCGAAAGTCTTCGCGCGCGCCGTAGCTTGTTGAGCGCTTGCCGATGATGTGACGGGGCGGATGACCCTTCATGTGTCGCGGCTCCGGTTCTACAGCGTATGAGCTGATGGCTGACAGTTGGCGCCGCGTCACCTCGATCCGATCGACGACAGGATTGGAAATCGAGTGCGGTCGTTCGAGCTGAACTTTGATCCTGCAAGGTGTGCGGCCCAGTTTACCCCATGAAAGCAAGGGGTATCGCGTTTTTTCAATTTGCGTGCTGCCTACATGCTTTGCGTCTTCCTTATGAATCGATAGCCCGATTTTTACCTTGTGGCCAGCAGCAAAAACGATATGGACCGTGGCAAGGTTACGGACATACGGCGCGTGGCAGCGCCTGTTCTTCGAGCACGCTTTCATACAGCGCGCGATATGACTCGACCATCGCATCGACGTTGAAGCGCCGCGCATAGTCGCGGAAACGCTCGTGCACGCGCGGGTCGTCGAGCAACGCCACCGCTTCATGCAGCTTGCCGATGATCGAAGAGGGCTGCGCGATGTCGAACACCAGATTCGTGCGCGGCTCGATGACTTCGGGAATGCCGCCCGTGTTTGCACCGACGACCGGCACGCCGTGCGAATACGCTTCGACCGTGACCCTCCCGAACGGTTCATTCCAGATCGATGGCACCACGAGAATGTCGATACTGTCGTAGAACGCGTCCGACTTCACGCGGCCGAGATATTCGATGCGCGGATCGTCGTACTTCGACTTGAGCGCCTGAAGATAATCGGCATCCGCATGGCCGCCTACGGCTAGCGTCCATTGCAGCGTATCGTCCGCGAGCAATTGCTCGAGCAGCACTTCCAGCCCTTTCTCCCGCGACACGCGCCCGAGTATGCCGAGTCGCACGGGGCCGCCTGTATAACGGCGCGTGCGCGGCGGCGCAGTCGAAGTTTCAAGCGATTCGCACGCGTTATAGATGACCGCCGTGCGCGACGCACGCGAAAAGTAGCCGCTTTCCAGATGCTTTTGCAACACGAAGCGACTCACGCCGACAGCGACCGCGACGCGCGCCGACGCGATGCGCTTGGGCTGCGCATACACCGAGCACACGCCGCACTGCCGCTGGCATGGCTTCGAATGCGAGAACATGATCGCGGTCGGACACATCAGATAGTAATCGCGCGCCGTATGCACGATCGGCACGCCGGCATTGCGTGCGAGACGCCAGATATCGACAGAGAGGCAAGACAGATTGCTGGTGCTGATCACGTCCGGCTTTTCACGCGCGATGATGCTCGCGAGCTTGCGCGACATGATGACGTTATAGACATCGATGGCATGCCAGATCAGCTTGGCGACGCGGCCGTGCTTCTCGCGCAGATGCGGCCAGTAGAGGTTGACCGAGCGAAGCCGATAGACCTTCACACCATTCACGTTGTCCACATGGTCGACACCCGATCCGGTCGCGCAGACCACACAGACTTCGATGCCTGCCCTGACCAGACCCTCGGCCAGTAGTCGCGTAGATACTTCGGCCCCTCCGGGTTCATCCGGAAAATAGAGTGTGTTCACGATCAGTATCTTCACGACGACGAAGTCCCCTTGGAAAAGCCTATGCAAAGACACGGCAGAGCGTAACGCTCTCAGGGTTCGACGATCGGTCAAACGACGGAAAAACCCCGGAAGACAAGGCAGGTATTGAAATCATCATACTCGACGGCGAGCTAACGTCGTGTTTAAAGAATCGTCGAGCCGTGCTTGTCTCTGCCATGACAGATACTCGCGCGAGCGCATTTCGGCTCGACTGCGATGCGGAAAACATAGCAGCTTGTGCACCGGCGTTCAATGTGGTGCCGAACATAGACGCCGATGACATTGGGTGTTGAAAGAAAGAGGAATGCGGGCAGTGATCGAACGCCGCGGCCTGAACCGCGGCGTTCATGCTGTCGTTACTGCGGCTCGTACCACGAATAAGTCGGAAGCGTGGTCAAAGGCTTGCCGATCTGGAACGTGATATCCCGCAGGGACGTCAGCGGAATGTTGCGCGGATCGCCCGTGTAGCGCCGCACGTCGCCGTTATCGTTGATATAGACGACGATGTCGCCGGTGATGCCCGCAACGTTCGTGCTCGAAAGCGGCATGCCCCAGACATCGAATACCTGGCCGAGCGTGAAGTCCTTGAAGTTCGGCGTTTCGATATGAATGATGCCGGTGTTGTCATGCGTGTGCGTTTCATAGTTACACGAAGACAAGATGCCGACATTCTTCGGGAACGCGAGCCACTGCCCGTCCTTGAAGATGGCGACGTGCGAGTGAACGTGGAACGTCTCGGCCATGCCCGCCGCGCAGATCAGGCCATCGACCGGCGCGCCGGTGCCGCCCGTCGCCGTATTGCCATCGGTAAAGTACAGATTGCCCACCAGGCCGCCGTAGCTGAGCGTCGTCACCGTCGACGTGAACGGCGGCGGATCGGTCCACGTATAGGTCGCGATCTGCGTCGGCGTCGCGCCGATGACGAGCGTCACTTCGCCCTTGTCCGGCAGCACGAGGCTCGAAAGATCGCCGGTGTATTTGGTGAGCGTGCCGCCCGTGTTCACCCACGCGGTCACATTGCCCGTGAGGCCCGCCACGTTGGTCGTGCTGAGCGGCTGACCCCAGACGGAGAAGAACTGCCCGAGCGTGTAAGACGCATTCGATGTCACGTCCATGCGGATCTTGCCCGAGGCATCGACGGTGTGGACCGGATACACGCAACCCGTCTGCTTCGCCATGGTCGGCTTCACGTATCCGACGTTCGCCGGCAACGAGAGTTGCTTACCGTTTTGATAAATCGACAGATGTGAATAGCTGTATTTATTGCCGGCGACCGTGCAGTTCAGATTGGCGACGGCCTGGCCGGTGCCGCCCGTCGATGTAGAGCCGTCGCTCCATTGCGATGCGCCGATCGTCGTACCATCGACGACTGCAGTCGCGGCGGCGAGCGTCGGCGTGCCGGTCGTCGTCGAAGGCGTGCTCGCGCCGGAGGGTGCGCTCGCGCCGCCCGGTGAGCTTGCACCGCCTTCGCCCGAGCTCGTGGGCGAGCTCGATCCGTTGCCCGAACCGCCGCCGCCACCGCAAGCGGCGAGCAATGCGAGCGCTGCGGCCGCGAGTGCGCTTGTCATCCAGCGCGTGTTCATCTGTTTCTCTTTGAGCATGTGTCGACTCCGCCCCTAAGGATTTCTGAAGGTGTTGCGGGTTGCACTGCGGCCGCATGCGCGACGCATGCGTGGCGTGCATCCGGCATCGGAAGCATCGCGAGCCGCTCTCGATGCAAGAAACGCGCTTGCTCGTGGAGACGGTCTCGATACGATTGACGCAAATGTTGGCGCCTGTCGCTACGACGCTCGTCTATCGACCGGATGCGTTATGGTCTGACTTGCGTCGGTGAAGTCCAGCGACTCATCGAAAGAGAGAAACCGGTCCGGTTATCTGATTCGCCGGCCCGAGAAAATTTAACGTCGAAGAAATGTCGTCGCAAGCAAAGCAACTTTTGGAAACGTGTTCTGACACCGTGGCTTTCGGGTGTGTGCGTTCGCGTACATACGTGCAGTCCACGATTCAGCAGAAAATCAAGGTTTCGATGAAGTGCCGACGGCAAATGGAACAGCGCCGCGGCGAAATTCGGTTCGCATTTAACGCGCGGCCGGAGAAAGGGGCGGACGGGGTTTCGTCTGACGTACAGAATAAAGGAGGGGAGTAAATGACTCTCTCGAAGACGTTGTTTCACAGCGTAAGGGACTGGTTGCCCGATAACCTGTACTTGACCATTTATCATCGTCGCCGGATCGGACGATTTCCAAAGCTGCGCAATCCGACGACATTCAATGAAAAAATCCTGCGGCGCTGCCTCGAACCCGATCCACGCTTCGGCGACCTCAGCGACAAGCTGAAAGTACGTGAATACGTTGCGGAAAAGATCGGCAGCGAGTATCTCGTGCCGCTGGTTGCTGAACCATCCGATTTCACGAGAAGTGTTTTCGATGCGCTTCCCCAATCCTTCGTCATGAAGGCGAATCACGGCAGCGGATTCGTGCATGTCGTGCGCGACAAGAACGAAACGTCATTCGAGAAACTCGATGCAATGGCGAAAAGCTGGTTATCGACCGACTTTTATGCGATTGCACGCGAACGACATTACCGAACCATCGAGCGGCGCATTTTCTTCGAGGCACTTCTTACCGGAGAAGATGGAAAGGTCCCGCCGGATCTGAAGTTTCATGTCTTCAACAAGCAGTCGGGCGATCCGAAGATATTCATCCTCGTTATTTCGGATCGTTTCGGAAGCCCGCGCGGCGACATGTACGACGCGGACTGGAATCTTCTCGATATCGGCATGGGCCACTATCCGCGCAGCCCGACTCCGGCTCCGCGACCGGCGAATCTGGATGCGCTCGTTTCGATCGCGCGAAAGCTGTCGAGCGATTTCGAATTCGTGCGCGTCGATCTGTACGATGCGAAAGACCGAATTTACTTCGGCGAGCTGACGTTCACGCCGGGCGCGGGCATGTTCGCGCTGCATCCCGACAAGGTGGACTACGAGTGGGGAAGCCTCATGTAACGTTCACGGCCGGCTGAGCGTGTCGCCCAGCGGAAACTCGATGTGACATCGCGCGCCGTTCCGCCCGATCTCCAGCCGGCCGCTTCCATTGAGCTCGTCGGCGACCTTTCGTTCGATCATCTCCGTGCCGAAGCCGCGTCGTCGAACGTTCGCCGACGCGTCGAGCACGGGCCCGCCATGTTCGGTCCAGTCGAAGCAGAGCCACGTCGCGCCGCTTCGGTCGACGCGCGCCCAGCGAATCGTCACGGCTCCGCCATCCGCCGAAAGCGCGCCGTATTCCAGTGCGTTGACGACGAGCTCGTGGACGATCATCGTCATCGTCTCGGCGGCTTCCGATGAAAGCGCGGCATGCTCTCCGTCGATATCGAACTTGCCGTTCGTTTCGCCCAGCGCATCGATCTCGAGACGCACGATGTCGTGCAGATCCACTTCGACGTTCAGTCCATCGGCAAGTGCTTGCTCGATGCGCGCGAGCGCTTGCAGCCGGCCGTTCATGAGCGACGCATGGCGTTCGACGCTTCCCGCGCCATCGGCGGTGCGCGCGTTGATCGAGATGATCTCGGCGATGATGCCGCGTACCCGGCGCCTCAGTTCCATGAGCAGCGCGGATTCGTGTTCTAGCGCGTCGCGCAGCGCGTCCGCCGAACGGGCGCGCTCGACCTCGGCCCAACAACGGCCCGCAACGCCTTCGACCAGCGCGACCATCTCCGGCATCCAGCGGCGGGACGTGCGTTGCGTCACGCGAAGAAGCCCGCGCAAGCGGCCTTCGGCCATCACCGGGACGAAAACAGCCGCGCCGATGCCGTCTTCGGCGAGGCTCTGCCTGATCGTCGCGGACAGACGCGGATCGGCCTGCGTATCGCTGATGACGACCGACTGGCCTCGCTCGTACGCCGACGCGAATGGCTCACAGGTCGCGCGACCTTCGATCGGCAGCCACTCGACCTGCTCGGTGTCCAGTTGCCCCGCGACCATCCGGCAAGCCAGGTGCATCATGCTTTGCGGATCGGTCAGATCGCGCGCCGCGTTCGAGAAGCGCACCAGAAACGCGTTGACTTCCCGCGTGCGTAAGCGCGAGCGTGACAGCTCGATCTGCCCTTCGACGCGCGCCAGCAGCTCGCGCGCGGAAAACGGCTTCGCGACATAGTCGTCCGCGCCGGCCTTGAGCCCCTTGATCGCGGAGTCTTCGCCGGCGTAGGCCGTGAGAAGGATGACAGGCGTGTCCCTGAGCGCATCGTCCTCGCGTATCGCGCGCAATAGAGCGAAGCCGTCCATGCCGGGCATCATGACATCCGCGAGGATCAGCTCGGGCCGGTGCCGATGCGCCTGAGCAAGCGCGAGCGTGCCGTCGGGCGCGACGTCCACTTCCCAGCGCGCGCCGAGCAGACGTTGCAGATGCTCGCGAACATCCGCATTGTCGTCGACGACCAGCACACGGCCGCGTTTCGGTCCCGTGGCCGCGCTCAACTCGACGAGGTCATCGTCCTCGAGCGATCCGTTCGGCCGAAGCCAGCGTGCCGCTTCATCGGCCAGCAGTGCGGCGAGCGCCGGCTCGCGCCCGCTCAGGTCCGGGCGCTCGATCGTTTCGAGGCGCGAAGTCAGCGGAATCCAGACCTGGAACGTGGTGCCGGAATGTTCCTCGCTGCGCACGGACACTTGCCCGCCCAGACGCTGCACGAGATCCTTCACGATCGCGAGACCGATGCCCGCGCCTTCCGCCGTGCGCGCGCGGGATTTCTGCACGCGATGAAAGCGCGTGAAGACGTTCGGCAGCTCCGACGCCGGAATGCCGACGCCGGTATCGATGACTTCCAGTTCCGCATGCAGCCTGATCGCCTTGAGGCGAACGCTGATATGGCCTTCGAACGTGAACTTGAGTGCGTTCGAAATGAGGTTCGAGACGATCTTCTCCCACATTTCGACGTTGACCGGCACGGGCGGCATGTCCATGTCGATGGCGACGCGGCAATCGAGTCCCGCCGCCTTGATCGCGCCGGAAAACGCGCTGACGATATCCGCGGTGAGCCGGCCGAGATTGATCGGCGCGACGGCGGGCCGTCCCTGAACATCGATGGCCGAGAAATCGAGCAGGCTGTTCACGAGCCGCAAGAGGCGGCGTGCATTGCGCGACGCGACCACGACGTTCGCGGCGGCCTTCTCCGGCAGCGACGGATGCTGGCGCAGCAGCTCGTCGAGCGGCGCGAGCATCATCGTGAGCGGCGTGCGGAATTCGTGGCTCACATTTGAAAAGAACTCGGTCTTCGTGCGATCGATTTCGGCGAGCCGCGCCAGCCGCTCGCGCTCCAGTTCATTGGCGAGCGCGTCGCCGATTCCCCCGCTGACTTGCTGGACGACGAGATCGATGAAGTGCGCGTGCGCTTCGTCCTGAGGCCGATGCGGGCTGAGACCGAGAATCAGGACGCCGAGCGGCCGGGCTCGCGTCGCGGTGCCGAGCGGCATGATCAGCGCGCGCGTCGGGCGCTGGCTGCGCCGGGGCGCCTTGACAGGCGCCTCGAGACCGGGAAAGCGGCAGTCGAGATCGTCGACGGCGAAGCCCGTCAGCACGCCGGATCTCGACGCCGCCAACGCCGCGGACATCGGCCAGCTTCCGTCGTCCCGGACGTTCATCGAGAGCGTGTAGGGCGCAGCCGCGCAGCCGGCCTCGAGACCGGCCGCTCCCGCAAGGCTCGCCTGCTGGCCCGTTTCGTCGAACAGATAGATCAGGGCGAACGGCAAATCCGCCGGCGCGCTGGCGAGCGCGGCGGCGGCGCGTTCGCAGGCTTCGCGTCGCGACAACGCGTCGGCAAGCGCCTTCGCGAGCGTGTGCAATGCGCGCGTGCGGCGTTCGGCGACGACGTTGCGCGTCGTCTCCCAGCCCGTGTTCTGCACGCCGAGCACGCGGCCTTGCACATCGCGGATGGGCGAGTACGAGAACGTGACGAAAACTTCCTCCACGAAGCCGTGCCGGTCGATCATGATCGGGAAATCTTCGCCCGCGACCGCCTCGCCGTGAGTCAGAACGCCCTTGGCGATGGGTCCGAGCACGTCCGTCCAGACCTCCGGCCACGTCTCGTGCGCGGGCCGGCCGAGGGCGAGCGGATGCTTCGCGCCGAGGAAGACGCGCCAGCGGTCGTTGTAGATCTGAATCAGATCGGAGCCCCACAGGATCGACATCGCCTGCGGTGAATCGATGGCGGTGCGTACGGTAAGCTGCAGTTCGGCAGGCCAGCCGAGCACGCATCCGAGCGGCGTGCGGCACCAGTCGATCTCTCGCGCCAGATGCGCGATCTCGCCGGCATCGCCGAACGTGCGGTTGATGGCGCGCAGCTCCGAGCGCATGCGCGGCTGTGGCGTTCCGCAGACGATCTCGCCGATGACCTGACCGATGTCGTCGAGCGGCACCACCATGTCCGCCGCGCCCGTGGCGATGGCGGCTGCGGGCATTTGCGGATATTCCGCGCTCGCCTGACTCTGCACGATCAGGCGGCAGCCGGCGGCGCGCAACGCGTTCGCGCCCACCGAACCGTCGCGGCCGAGGCCCGTCAGGATCGCGCCGATCGCTCGCGGGCCGAAGCTGCGCGCAACGGATTCGAAGAGCCGGTCGATCGGCCGTTCGATCGCGCCGCCGGGACACGGCGACAGCACGAAGGAACCGTCCGGCAGCAATTCCACGAAAGCGTGCGGCGGGGCGACCATCAGCCTGCGCCCGCCGATGCGCGAGCCGGCGGTGATCCATTCGACCGGATACGCGAGTCGTTCGAAGACCCATAGTGTTGCTTCGGGCGGCAGGTGCATCATCAGCACGACCGTGAGCGGCAAGTCTTTCGGCAGGCCGTCGACGAGACTGGCCGTGGCCATGTGCCCGCCCGCCGACGCGCCAATGACGATGAGATCGAAGGCGGACTCCGGAATCTGCTCCAGCCGGGACAGCGATGTCGGATCGGAAATCTGCACGCGCCACTCCTCGCGATGAAAGATCCGTCTTTCAGGCTAGCACGAATGTGCGAAGCCAATTCGACGCCCATTCGACTCGCGTATTTTTTCCGATCGCTCGATCGGCGTATCTCGGGCACGATAGAACGGCAAGTTCGTTTCAATACCGAGGTCGAGCCATGCAAATCCAGACTGGTAATCTTTTCAGCTTCGAAGCGAAGCGCGGCAATGAGGAGCGTGTCGACATGCTCGTCACCGGAGAGCGTCTGAACGTGGAGCGGATCGTGTCGATGGGGCACGCGAGCCCCGAAGGATTCTGGTACGACGACTCGCGCGCCGAATGGGTCGTGCTGCTGTCGGGCGCGGCCGCGCTCGAATTCGAAGACGATTCGACGCTGCTCGAAATGCGTCCCGGCGATCATGTGCTGATCGAACCGCATTGCCGGCATCGCGTCGCATGGACGCATGCCGTCGAGCCGACCGTATGGCTCGCGATCTATCACGAACGCCGGGCCTGAAAACAAAAAATCAGCGTGTTTCAGCGCGGAAAAGGCGGCAAACGTTTGCATTTGGCCGCTTTAACGCTTTCACAACAATGAGGCGAATGACGCTGCGTCTTGTCACCGAAAGTTCATGAAGAAGCCTTAGCGTGCACTGTTTCTTCATACATCGGCCAGCGTTGTCATGCACTCAGCGTTCTCGAGCTTTCGCGGTTTTTCCGGGCAGAGAGATCTTCGTACTGCCGGCGATCTTTGCAGGGAAGTCCCCTTTGTCGACGCGGAGGGCTCCAATGCACTGGTGATGGAAATCTTCTCCGCGCGCCGCGACATGGGAAGCCTGGCCGTGATCGAAGGATTGCGCCCAATTGGGCTGATCAACCGCGATATCTTCATGTCGCAGATGAGCAAGCCTTTTCATCGCGAGCTTTACGACAAGAAGAGTTGCATCGCGTTCATGGACAAGGAGCCGCTGATCGTCGAAGCGGACGTGAGCATCGAAACCCTCGCATTCAGAACCGTCGATGCCGGCGAAAAGGCGCTCGTCGATGGTTTCATCGTCACGCGCGGCGGACGGTTCTCCGGCGTGGGCAGCGGCCTCGAACTCGTGAGCGCGGTCGCGCAAATGCAGGCGGAGAAGAACCGCCAGATCATGCAGAGCATCGAATATGCGAGCGTGATACAGCGCGCCATGCTGCGCGCATCCGACGACACATTGTCGACGCAGCTTCGCGATGTCGCGATGGTCTGGGAACCGCGCGATGTCGTCGGCGGCGACTTCTATCATTTCGCGGCGTTCCCGCATGGCTGGTTCGGTGCGGTCGCCGATTGCACCGGTCACGGCGTTCCCGGCGCGTTCATGACCTTGCTTGCTTCGGCGTCGCTGTCGAAGGCGATCGAGCAGATCGGTCCGCGCGATCCGGCTGCGTTGCTCGCGGCGGTCAATCGCAACGTCAAGGGCTTGCTCGGGCAAGTGAACGGCGATGCCGCCGGGCATCAATCCAATGACGGACTCGACACCGCGTTTTTCTGGCTCGATGCTTCGGAGAACGTGCTGCATTTCGCGGGCGCGCGCGTCGCGCTGCATATTCTCCCGCCCGATGCGGCGGAGTTCCAAACCATCGCGGCCGATCGCATGGGCGTAGGTTATGTCGACAGCCGCGCGGACTACGCGTGGAATCTGCGCGCGATTGCGGCTCCGGCCGGCAGCCTGATCTTCATTTGCACCGACGGGCTGACGGATCAGATCGGCGGCCCGCGAAACATTTCCTTCGGCCGGCGCCGCATTCTCGATGTTATCCACGCACATCGCGGCGAGTCGCCATGGACGATCTGCGAGCACGTTCGGCAGGCGCTCGCGCATTGGCAAGGCGTGCAGCCGCGCCGCGACGATGTCACGTTCTTTTGTGCCCGTATCTAGTCAATTCAAAGCATGTCTCAACTACTCGATCAGGACAGCGCCTTTTTCGATCTGGCGCAGCGACGCAATGTTCTCTTCTATCACAAGGGATATTTCTCGCATAACATCGTCGCGGCCATGGGCGAAGTCGTGAAGCTGCAACTGGAAGTCGCCGGCGTGAGCGGTCCGACGCGCCGCAAGCTCTTCTCTTCGTTTGTCGAGCTTTCGCAGAACATCGTTCATTACTCGTCGAATGCGCTTTTGCAGGGCAGCGAAGACGAAGGCGCGATACGCGAGGGCGCGGTATGCATCTCGAAGGACGGCGAACATCACGTCATGTTATGCGTCAATCCGATGGCGACCGCCGAAGTGGAAAGCCTGCGTAACAAGCTCGAGCCGCTTCGCAACATGTCGCTCGAAGAGATAAGGCAGGCGTACAAGCTATCGCTGCGTTCGGATACACCCGAAGACAGCAAAGGCGCCGGCCTGGGTTTTCTGACGATGGCGCGCGATGCGAGCGCGCCGCTCGAATTCGCTTTTCATCCGCGTGCCGACGAACCCGGAACCACGCTGTTTTGCCTTATGGCCATCATCTGAGCAGGAAGGCACGAGAACATGGATAACTTTTATATTGCCGCCACGACGACATCGCCCGAGGTCGATTTGCGTTTCGATCAGCACGCGTTGTCGCTCAAGGGCGAGTCCTATCCCGAGAATGCGGCCGCGTTCTATGCGCCCGTCATCGAGCAGATGCGCAAGTATCTTGCCGAGCATGCCGGAGCCGTCGTCACGATCGACGTCGCGCTGACTTACTTCAATAGCTCGAGCACCAAGATGCTGTTCAGCATGTTCGACGCGCTCGATCAGGCAGCGCAATCGGGCAGCCGCGTATTGATGAACTGGTATCACGACGAGGAAGACGAGACCATCGCCGAGTTCGGCGAAGAACTGAAGGCCGATTTCCGCGCGATCGAATTCACCGACCGTCTCATCGCTCATCCGGGACGGTAGGCATGCCATCGACATCGTCCGACGATCCGACGCCGGATCTGTTCCAGAACG
This sequence comes from Caballeronia sp. ATUFL_F2_KS9A, assembly GCF_023630765.1. Lineage (NCBI taxonomy): Bacteria > Pseudomonadati > Pseudomonadota > Betaproteobacteria > Burkholderiales > Burkholderiaceae > Caballeronia > Caballeronia sp. ATUFL_F2_KS9A. Next base: position 15,825 of record NZ_JALQEK010000054.1, read on the forward strand.
AAAGTGCGGCGCTGGACAAGGCGCGCGCGATGCACGCGGCGCCCGACGCAGGCGCCGCGGAATATCGCCGGTCGTTGGGGGAACTCATCGATCATTTCGAGCGCCTCATGCGCGAAACGCGGCGTCTGATCGGGCGCAGCGACCGCGCCGAGCGCGAGATGCAGACGCTCGCGCAGCAATTGTCGCATCGCGCGTCGCACGATGCGCTGACGGGCGTGCTGAATCGCAGCGCCGTCATCGAGCAGGCCACGAAAGCGCTGCGCTCGACGAGCGCGGCGATGATCGTGCTCGATATCGACGAGTTCAAGCGGATCAACGATGACTTCGGGCATCCCACCGGCGATGCGGTGATTCTCGGCGTCGTCGATTGCCTGCGGCGCATCGTGGGCGATCAGGGTTTCATCGGACGCGTGGGCGGCGAGGAATTCACCGTGCTGTTGCCCGGACATGAACCGCACAGCGCCGCGCTGCTCGCCGAGCGCATGCGTGAGGCAATTAGCGATACGCTGGTCGTCGAGCCGGTGGATCGACGCATCACGGCGAGCTTCGGCATCAGCAATAATGCGGCGGGAACCGGCTTCGACATCGCATACGGCCTCGCCGATGCAGCGCTGTATCGTGCGAAGCGAAGCGGACGTGATCGCGTGGAAGTTGCCGATCAATAGGCGTATATCCGCTCTTGACGATTACTTTCTGCGTCGCTGATTCATAAGTTTGACTATATCGCTTGTCGGCGCGCTGGTTATCAGGCGCGCGATGTCGTCGAGATGAACCCAGCGGCATTTGGATATTTCGTTACTCGGGCGAGCTTTTGCCCGATTCGGGACTGCGCAGGAAAACACGTGATGGTGTTTCTGCTTGCCGCGAAAGTCGAAAAGATATTTGGCCGACTTTCCCGATAACCGCGTTTCTTCCCGAAGCTCGCGCAGTGCGGCATCCGAAAGATGTTCTCCACGTTTGAGTATTCCGCCCGGCAAGGCCCACTTCGACTGACTGCGGGCGACAAGAAGGATGCGCTTGCCTCTGCGACAGATCACGGTGGCGCGTTTCTTCAAACCGGTCTCCCTTTTACTTCCAGGTATTCTCGACGCGCTTCACGCGCCATCGAATCGGGCAGAGCCTGATTAGCTGTGTATGCTAATACAGAACCTTACTCACTCGGCAAGCTCGTAAAGCACGGGCGGCGTACACGCAACAGGCGGAAATCGCTTCATCAAACGGTCACAAACATGCGATGCGGCCAGTTCATTGTGGTAATGTCTGAGCCAGGCGATTTTTTGTTCAACTCGAGGCATTGAAATGGATAGGGATGGTGACTGGCCTTTGCCACGGCCAACCACTTTCTTCAAAGCCGACCGGCGTACTACCGGATCGTCACTCTCGAAAACGAACTCAATAGCCAGTGCTTTCTCGTCACTGGCGACGCAGGTAATCGCGGAAGGAGTGCAAAGAGCGAAAGAGCTATCCACGACGAGCGATGCGCAAGATTTTCCCCAGCTTCGCGTCGCCTTCAGAATGCTCCGCGCTTTGTACTGGCGTATTCTCCCCATGCTCGAATTTTTCGACCCGTTATCAAGGGCGGGCACGGTCGCAACATCAAAGCGTTGACGTCCGTGCAGAACAAGCTGGGCGGGCTGAATCGGCGCAAGGGCAATGCGGCAAGCTGTCGATACACATACATTGAATCAGGAAATGGCTTACACAACACCGGAAATCACAGAACTCCTGGCGAAACAGGACGCGCTGAACAAGCAACTGGCCGAAGCGAAGGAACGCGAAACGCGCCAGGTGCTGATCGAAATCGTGCAGAAGATGCGCCAGTACGGCATCAGTCTGGAAGAGCTGTCAGGCAGCAAGCCGAAAGCGCAGGAACCGGTCAGGGAAGCGAAGTATCGCGATCCCATCGGCGGCGCGACGTGGAGCGGACGCGGCCGCGCGCCGCAATGGATCGTCGGAAAGAATCGCGATGATTTTCTCGCCGACACGCGCGCAACGAAGACGACCAAAGCCGCCGCGCAAGCCGCGCTGTTCGGCGACGAGGCCTGAAGCGAAGTCTTCGATCAGGCACGCTCACGGCGGCAAGAAAACATCGCTACAGAAGGGATTTTCCCTGAGCGAGAATCTTGTCGCAGACCTGCTTGGTGACTTGCTCCTTCAGCCCCGCACCGCTCAAGTCGAGCTGCTTGCCGTTGCCGCTATCCAGAATGCCTTTCGCGCCGTTCGTATAGCCTGAATCGCTGGAAGCCGAGCCGCCGAGCTTGCTCATCAGCCCGTCCTTGACGGATGACGCACTGCCGCCGAGATAGTTGTTCTTGACGCAATATTCGATGACGCCCGCGACATTGCTCGTGCTGCCCGACGTGAGCGAATCCATCGATAAGCCTCCGGTCAGGCCGCTCAAGTTGCCGAGTGCGCCGCCGCTGCTGCTCTCTTTACCTTGATTGAGCAGATTGCCGAGTTGAGCGTGAGCTACTGGAATGGTAAGCAGGACTGCAGTCAGGATTCCGCCGGCCAGAACATGACGCCTTGAGAAGATCATGGTGCCTCCGAGGTTTGATCTCTCACTATAGACGATGAACGCGCGCGGGTCGGCATCGACTGCGCGCGTTTCGATTCGTTGAAAAGTACCGGATATTCAAGCGCGAATCATCCGCCTGTTCCCGTGACGCGCCATACGACATTGCCGACGTCATCGGCGATGAGAAGGCCGCCGTCGCGATCCTGCGCCACGCCCACGGGTGCGCCGTATAGCTCTTTCTGATCCGCCGATGTGAAGCCGGTCACGACATCTTTCGGCGCGCCGACAGGCTTGCCGTTTTCGAATGCGACGTAGGACACGACATAACCGCTCAGCGGCGAGCGATCCCAACTGCCATGTTCGCCGATGAACGCGCCGCCCCGATATTGCGCCGGCAGATTGCCGCCGGTATAGAACGCCAGCCCGAGCGGCGCGACGTGCGAACCGATAGCGTAATCGGGCGGAATCGCGCGGGCGACGAGATCGGGGCGCTGCGGCTGCGCGCGTGGATCGACGTGCTGTCCGTAATAGCTATACGGCCAGCCATAGAACGCATTCTCTTTTACTGAAGTCAGATAGTCGGGGACGAGGTCCGCACCGATTTCATCGCGTTCATTGGCAATTGCCCAGAGCTGCTTCGACTTCGGTTCCCATTGCAGTCCGGTCGGATTGCGAATGCCCGCTGCATAGATACGGCTCGCGCCCGTCGCAATGTCGACTTCGAGAACGTCGGCGCGCCGGTATTCGACCTCCAGTCCGTTCTCGCCGACATTGCTGTTCGAGCCGACGCCGACATAGAGCTTCTTGCCATCGGGGCTCGCGAGCAGGGCCTTGGTCCAGTGATGATTGATCGTGTCCGGAAGATCGGCCAGCTCGACGCCGCGCTCAGCGATGCTCGTTTCGCCCGTCTTGTAGGGAAACTTGAGGATCGCGTCGGTATCCGCGACATAGAGCGTGTCACCGATCAGTTGCATGCCGAACGGCGAATGCAGTTGATCGATGAACACATGCCGCTCCCACTCGCCACTCGCGCTTTTCCTCAACAGCGTGATGCGATTCGCGCCTTTCGCCTTTTTCCCCGACTTGCTCGCGATCAATCCGGCGATGAGTTGCTTGGGCGTCGTCACCGCTTCCTCGTTCGGGCTGTTGGATTCGGCCACGAGGACATCGCCGTTCGGCAGCGCGTAGACCTGACGCGGATGCACGAGACCGGACGCGATCTTTTCGATCCGCAATCCTTCCGCGACCTTGGGCGTCGCGCCGTTGCGCCAGCCGACGTATTCGGGAACCTGCATCGGCGGCGCGAAGAAGTTGCGTGCGTCCGGCAGTGGAGGCTTCTCGCCCGCCTGATGTTGCGCATCGTACTGCGCGTGTTCGTTGCATCCGCTCATCGATGCCGCGAATGCGATCGCGAGCGCGCCTATCATCATGCGCTTATTCATGAGCCGCCTCCGCGAGAACGAGCCGGTGCATGGCCATCGCGATATGACCGATGCTCAGAAACACCACGGTGATGACCGAGAGAATGACGTTCTCCGGAACCATCGCGTAGGCATCGCGGCTATGCACGAAGGCGTTGACGACAGCGGCGACGATCGCGATCAGATTGAGCCAGAAATCGATTCGTTCGATCCGCGAGACCGCGCGCCGCTTTTGCAGCCATACGTGACCGAGATTGAGCAGCCGCGGAACGATGGCGATGATGAGACCGGCCGTCACGAGCCACGCCGCGCCTTTTCCCCAGAACACATTGCGCGTGATGGCGTAGCTGATGTCGAAGATCAGCGTGCCGACAAAAAGCCCGTAAGGAATGGGATCGAGCAATTCGAATATCGCCGGAGCGAATTTCGATGGAGGTCTCGAAGTGGCGGATGAAGTGGACATAGCTTCTCTTCCGAATGCGCGTGGTTTTTAGCCCTTGCGCATGCGGCATGCCCGCGCGCGTACTTCGTTGTTGACTCGTTGAAAGGAGCAGAGATGAAACGGTGTGCCTGTTTCGACAGGATTCAAGCGAAGGTCCGGCGTGATCGACGACGTAAGAAGCGCTTCGATCGATGTCGCACCTCGAACTCGGTGCGACATCGTCGGCCGCTCACAGCAGACGCGGATCCAGCGGCGGAGGCGCGGACGGTACCGCGGGCAGCGGCGGCGGAAGATGAAGCTCCTTCAGCAGCGCGGCGCCGGGCCACGAATCGGGCAGCTTCGGCATCTCGGGAAGCTTCTTGCTATCGGGATTGGTCAGATACAGCATGCCGCCGCGAATGGCGGACATCGCATTGCGATGCATCGTTTCGACGCACGGCAGGTCGGTGATGGTCAGAGTGGTCATGGCAGGTCTCCCGGCAAAAAATAAGAGTAATTGAATGGCGACGGACGAGTCGCCATTCGATCTTTCGCACAGGTTGTGCCAAGCGAAGCAGAGCGCGCCGGTCATCGGTTTCGCTCGAATTTATCGACGCATAACGGCGTACTCCGAACGACAGTTCGATCGCGCGATGTCGGCGCGCGCCCGACACTCAATCCAGCGCGACGACGGGAACCGACACGCGGCCTTCCATCAGTACGCGCGCGCTGCGGCTCATGATCGCTTTCTTCACTTGCCATTCGCCGTTCGCTTCGACGGCTTCAGCGCCGACGCGCAACGTGCCCGACGGATGCCCGAAGCGCACCGACTGACGCTCGCCGCCGCCCGCCGCGAGATTGACGAGCGTGCCCGGAATCGCCGCCGCCGTGCCGATGGCGACCGCCGCCGTGCCCATCATCGCGTGATGCAGCTTGCCCATCGACATCGCGCGCACGAGCACGTCGACATCGTCCGCGCCGATGCGCTTGCCGCTCGACGCGACGTATTCCGCCGGACGCGCGACGAACGCGATCTTCGGCGTGTGCTGACGTTTGGCGATTTCATCGAGGCTCTTGATGAGCCCCATGCGCAGCGCGCCGTATGCGCGAATGGTTTCGAAGCGCTTCAACGCGGCATCGTCGCCGTTGATCGCGTCCTGAAGCTCGGTGCCCTTGTAGCCGATGTCCTCCGCGTTCACGAAGATCGTCGGAATGCCCGCGTTGATCATCGTCGCCTTGAAGGTGCCGACGCCGGGCACGTGCAGATCGTCGACGAGATTGCCGGTCGGGAACATCGCGCCTTCCGCGCCTTCTTCCTCGGCGGCGGGATCGAGAAATTCGAGCTGCACTTCGGCGGCGGGGAACGTCACGCCATCGAGTTCGAAGTCGCCGGTTTCCTGGACGGCGCCGTTGGTCATCGGCACATGCGCGATGATCGTCTTGCCGATGTTCGCCTGCCAGATGCGCACGATTGCAATGCCGTTATCCGGAACGCGGTCGGGATCGACGAGGCCGCTCGTGATCGCGAACGGACCGACCGCCGCCGAAAGATTGCCGCAATTGCCGCTCCAGTCGACGAATGGCTTGTCGATGGCGACCTGGCCGAAGAGATAGTCGACGTCATGTCCGGCGCGCGCGCTCTTCGAGACGATGACCGTCTTGCTCGTGCTCGACGTCGCGCCGCCCATGCCGTCGATCTGCTTGCCATACGGGTCCGGGCTGCCGATCACGCGCAGAAAGAGCGCATCGCGCGCGGGGCCGGGCACGCGCGCCGCTTCGGGCAAATCGTTCAGGCGAAAGAAAACGCCCTTGCTGGTGCCGCCGCGCATGTAGGTCGCGGCGATCTTGATCTGAGGTGCGTGTGCCATGTGATTCGTATCCTTGATTGAATGTCAGGCCGCTTCTTTCGACGACTCCAGGAAGTCCTGCGCGAAGCGTTGCAGCACGCCGCCGGCTTCGTAGATCGAGACTTCCTCGGCCGTGTCGAGCCGGCACGTCACGCTCACTTCGACGCGTTCGCCGTTCGCACGATGGATGACGAGCGTGAGATCAGCACGCGGCTTGCGCTCGCCGATGACGTCATAGGTTTCGGTGCCGTCGATGCCGAACGTCTGCCGATTTTCGCCCGGCTTGAATTCGAGCGGCAGCACGCCCATGCCGATCAGGTTCGTGCGATGAATGCGCTCGAAGCCTTCCGCGACGATCGCTTCGACGCCCGCGAGACGCACGCCTTTCGCGGCCCAGTCGCGCGACGAGCCTTGTCCGTAATCCGCACCCGCGACGATGATGAGCGGCTGCTTGCGCTCCATATACGTTTCGATGGCTTCCCACATGCGCGTGACGCGGCCTTCGGGTTCGATGCGCGCGAGCGAGCCTTTCTTCTGTTGACCATCGACGATGGCCATTTCGTTGATGAGCGTCGGATTCGCGAACGTCGCGCGCTGCGCCGTCAGATGATCGCCGCGATGCGTCGCGTACGAATTGAAATCCTCTTCGGGCAAGCCCATTTTCGCGAGATATTCGCCGGCCGCGCTGTTCGCGAGAATCGCGTTGGACGGCGAGAGATGGTCCGTCGTGATGTTGTCGCCGAGCACCGCGAGCGGGCGCATGCCCTTGAGCGTGCGAGCGCCTGCAAGCGCGCCTTCCCAATACGGCGGACGGCGAATGTAGGTGCTTTGCGCGCGCCAGTCGTAGAGCGGGCTGATGGCTTCGCCGCTTTGCGCGGTCAACGCGAACATCGGTTCGTAGACGCGACGGAACTGCTCGGGCTTCACGCTTTGTTTGACGATGGCGTCGATTTCCTCATCGCTCGGCCAGATGTCCTTCAGATACACGGGCTGGCCGTTCTTGCCGATGCCGAGCGCATCGCGTTCGATATCGAAACGGATTGTGCCCGCGATCGCATACGCGACGACGAGCGGCGGCGACGCGAGAAACGCCTGCTTCGCATACGGATGAATGCGGCCGTCGAAATTGCGGTTGCCGGACAGCACGGCGGTCGCGTACAGATCGCGATCGATGATCTCCTGCTGGATCGCCGGGTCGAGCGCGCCGGACATGCCATTGCACGTCGTGCACGCGAACGCGACGATGCCGAAGCCGAGCTTTTCCAGATCGGGCAACAGACCGGATTCCTGCAGATACAGTTCGACCGCTTTCGAGCCCGGCGCGAGCGACGACTTTACCCACGGTTTGCGCGTGAGACCCTGCGCATTCGCATTGCGCGCGATGAGCGCCGCCGCGATCACGTTGCGCGGATTGCTGGTGTTCGTGCAGCTCGTGATCGCCGCGATGATGACCGCGCCGTCCGGCATCTGCCCCGGCGTTTCTTCCCATTTGCCCGCGATGCCGCGCGTCGCCAGTTCGGACACCGGCAGGCGCTTGTGCGGATTCGAGGGACCCGCCATGTTGCGCACGACCGTCGACAGATCGAAGCGCAAGACGCGTTCGTATTCCGCGTGCGTCAACGAATCGGCCCACAGGCCAGCGGTTTTCGCGTAATGCTCGACGAGGCTCACTTGCTTGTCGTCGCGGCCCGTGAGACGCAGATACTCGATCGTCTGCTCGTCGATATGGAACATCGCGGCGGTCGCGCCGTATTCGGGCGCCATGTTCGAGATCGTCGCGCGGTCGCCGAGCGTGAGGCTCGACGCGCCTTCGCCATGGAACTCGAGATACGCGCCGACGACCTTTTCCTTGCGCAGGAATTCGGTGAGCGCGAGCACGATATCGGTCGCCGTGATGCCCGGCTGACGCTTGCCCGTCAGCTCGACGCCGACGATATCCGGCAGACGCATCCACGATGCGCGGCCGAGCATCACGTTCTCCGCTTCGAGCCCGCCGACGCCGATCGCGATGACGCCGAGCGCATCGACGTGCGGCGTGTGGCTGTCGGTGCCGACGAGCGTATCGGGATACGCGATGCCATCGACCGCGTGAATCACCGGCGACATGCGCTCCAGATTGATCTGATGCATGATGCCGTTGCCCGGCGGAATCACATCGACGTTCTTGAACGCCTTCTTCGTCCAGTTGATGAAATCGAAACGATCTTCGTTGCGCCGGTCTTCGATCGCGCGATTCTTCGCGAACGCATCCGGATCGAAGCCGCCGCATTCCACCGCGAGCGAATGATCGACGATGAGCTGCACCGGCACGACCGGATTCACCTTCGCGGGATCGCCGCCCTGGTCCGCGATCGCGTCGCGCAGGCCAGCGAGATCGACGAGCGCGGTCTGTCCGAGAATGTCGTGGCAGACGACGCGCGCGGGAAACCACGGAAAATCGCGCTCGCGCTTGCGTTCGACGAGCTGCATCAGCGATTGTTCGAGGATCGCCGGATCGCAGCGGCGCACGAGATTCTCGGCGAGCACGCGCGAGGTGTAGGGCAGCTTGTCATAAGCGCCGGGCGCGATCGCTTCGACGGCTGCGCGCGCGTCGAAGTAATCGAGTGTGGTGCCGGGCAGGGGTTTGCGGTTTGCAGTGTTCATCGCCGTGTCTCGGTCATGGCATGGTCTTTCGCGCGCCATGCTCAAAGGTATTGTGGGGAAGACCCCTTCGACTGGAAATCCGGGCTATTTTAGGCGCCGATTTCAAAAATAACCCGCCGCCGGCGCGGCGACGGGCCGAAGCTCTTCACGGATCTCGCGTATCACCGTAAAGAGGGCTGATGCGCTTTACGCACGCTTTGCCAGCGGGACGAACTCGAGGTTGTCCGGACCGGTGTAATTCGCGCTCGGCCGGATGATCTTGTTGTCGATGCGTTGCTCGATGATGTGCGCGCTCCATCC
>NZ_JALQEK010000055.1:0-73991 GCF_023630765.1 Caballeronia sp. ATUFL_F2_KS9A
GTCGTCGCGACATCGAGAATGTCGTAGCCGCGATAGTGCAAGTCGTTGCCCGTCTTGCCGACGGTGCACAGCGCGGTATTGCCCGCCGTCACGCCCGACAGCGCGACGGATTTCTTCGGCTTGAATGCGCCCGCGCTTGCGGTGCTGTTGTCTGCTTCGCTCATGAATTTGTCTCCTGAAACAAGGGTTATTTCTTCGCTGCGAACAATTGGTCGAGCTTGTCTTCGTAGGCGTGATAGCCGAGGTATTTGTACAGGTCGGCGCGCGTCTGCATCGTTTCGACGGCGGCCTTTTGCGTGCCGTCGCGCTTCACTGTCTCGTAGAAGTTCAAGGCCGCTGCGTTCATCGCGCGATACGCGCCGCAACAATACAACGCGATGTCGACGTTCGCATCCTTCAGTTCATCGACGGTGAAGAGCGGCGTCGAGCCGAACTCGGTCAGATTCGCGAGGATCGGCACGCGCACCGCAGCCTTGAAGCGGCGATAGTCATCGAGCGATTTCATCGCTTCGGGGAAGATCATGTCCGCGCCCGCTTCGACATACGCGACGGCGCGCTCGATCGCCGCGTCGATGCCTTCGGCGGCGGCCGCATCGGTGCGCGCCATGATGACGAACGAATCGTCGGTGCGCGCATCGACGGCGGCTTTCACGCGATCGACCATTTCGCCGGTCGGCACGACTTCCTTGCCCGGACGATGCCCGCAGCGCTTCTGTCCGACCTGATCTTCGATATGCACGGCCGCCACGCCCGCCTTGATGAACGAGCGGATCGTGCGCGCGATGTTGAATGCGCCGCCCCAGCCGGTGTCGATATCGACCATCAGCGGCAGCGACGAGGCGTCGGTGATGCGGCGCGCGTCGATCAGCACGTCTTCCATCGTGCTGATGCCGAGGTCGGGCATGCCGAGCGAATTCGCGGCCACGCCGCCGCCCGACAGATAGAGCGCCTTGAACCCGACGGCTTCGGCCATCTTCGCGGCGTAAGCGGTGATCGCGCCGACGACCTGCAGCGGCGATTCCTCGCGGACGGCCTGGCGGAACCGCGCGCCGGCGGTCTGTGCGGACTGGATTTCGGAACTCACGTTTGTCTCCTGAAAAAGTGCTGCATATAAAAGCAACTACCTTGCCAGCTTGCGATATTTTTCTAACTCGTTGATTTTTAGGAGTTTAGACGTTTCGGCTCACAGCGCTTGATTTCAGGCCTGAAATTTCTTGTTTCGAAACTGAAATCCGTATTGCATACTGGATTTTTTTGGGCAGACGATCATGCAAACCGAACCCGCGTCGCGCCCGCGCATCTGGGCGGTCGGCATCAGCCGGCTAAGGGATTTGTTCATCGATCTCGTCGACACCTACGCCGATCGCGCCGAACTCGATGTCGTGGCGCTCGGCTTCGAGGATGCCGCGAACAGCATCGAATCGGCGCGCGACGGCCGGCCGGATGTCGTCGTGGCGGGCGGCTCGAACGGTGCTTATCTGAAGAGCCGCGTGTCGGTGCCGGTCGTCGTCATCAGTCCGACCGGCTTCGACGTGATGCATGCGCTCACGAAGGCGCGGCGCGAGGGCGCGAGCGTCGCGCTCGTCACGCACGGCGACACGCCCGCGGAAATTCGCCGCTTCCTCGCCGTGTATGGCATCGACGTGATTTGCGCGTCCTATCGCTCGGCGCAGGACGCCGAAAACCTCGTGCTCGATCTGCGCGATCGCGGCGTCGATGTGGTCGTCGGCCCCGGCCTCGTCGCGGATCTGGCGGCGGACGCGGGCATGAGTGCGGTGTTTCTGTATTCGCGCACGTCGGTCGTCGCCGCGTTCGAGACGGCGCTCGAAGTCGCGCAGGCGATGCGCCGCGAAGTCGCGCGGCGCAATCGGCTCGACAACCTGTTGCAGCATCTTCGCGATGGCGTCGTCGCCGTCGATGCCCTTGGCCGCATCGAAGCGATCAATCGGCGGCTCGCCGCCGCGCTCGGCATCGCGGATGCGTCGCGCGCCGTCGGACAGGCGTTGCTCGATGTCGCGCCCGAACTCGACGGCGTGCTGCCTTCCGCCGACGGCGACGTGTTCGGCGCGGTGCGCGGCGTGAGCTACGCGATCCATCGCGGACCGCTCGCAAGCGATGGCGCGTCGGGCGGCACGATCTTCACCTTCCAGGAATCGCGCGCGGTCGAGCGGCTCGACCGGACGCTGCGCTCGCGGCAGGGCGCGCAGGAATTCGTCGCGCGTTATCGGCTGGAGGATGTCGTCGGCGAATCGGAGTCGATCGAGCGCGTGCGTTCGCTCGTGCGCCGCTACGCGAAATCCGACGCCACCGTGCTGATTCTCGGCGAAAGCGGCACGGGCAAGGAGATGGTCGCGCAGAGCATGCATCGCCTGAGCCGCCGCAAGGACTTTCCGTTCGTCGCGATGAACTGCGGCGCGTTTCCCGAAGCCCTGCTCGAAAGCGAGCTTTTCGGTTACGAGGAGGGCGCGTTCACCGGCGCGCGCAAGGGCGGCAAGGCGGGGCTGATCGAGGCGGCGCATCGCGGCACCTTGTTTCTCGATGAAATCGGCGAGATGCCGCCGTCGCTGCAAAGCCGGCTGCTGCGCGTGCTGCAGGAGCGCGAAGTGATACGGCTCGGATCGACGGAGCCGACGCGCGTCGATATTCGCGTGATCGCGGCGACGCATCGCACGCTCGCGCAAGGCGTCGCCGATGGTTCGTTTCGCGCCGATCTTTTTTATCGCATCAATATTCTGAGCATCGCGTTGCCGCCGTTACGCGCACGTTCCAGCGACGTCCTGCTGCTGGCGACCGCGCTGCTGACACAGGCCGCGCGGCGCGACAAGGCGCTTGCGTCGCGCGTGCCCGATCGCGAAGCGGCGGCGCGCGTGCTCGCGCCGCTGGAAGATGCGCTGTGCCGATATCCGTGGCCGGGCAATGTTCGCGAGTTGCAGAACATCGTCGAGCGTATCGCGGTGGAGTTATCGGATCGGGATGCGCCCCTTGCACTCGCGCTCGACGAACTGGAAGCGATCGCGCCCGAGCTGTTCGAGGACAAGTCCGACGCAAACGCGGACCGCTCGCTGCGCGATCTCAGCCGATCGGTGGAAGCCGATCAGGTCCGCGCATCGCTGGCTGCGTTCGGCGGCGATCGCGATGCCGTCTGCAAGGCGCTCGGCATCAGCAAGACGACGTTGTGGCGAAGGCTCAACGCGAAGCCGAAAAGCTGACGAGCCGCGTAAATGTGTCCGTAAGCTCGCGCTGCTAGCATCTCCTCTCTTTCCCAATCCAGAACCTAACGAACTCATGAAAAAGGCTGTCATTGCTGTGTTTGCCGCTGGCGCGGCATTTTTTTCCGTCGCTCCGGCTTTCGCCGCTTCGCACAATCACCATCAGGTTTGCCACAAGGTCAAAGTGCATCATCACTGGGAACGCCACTGCAAGTAAGCGCGTTTCGCAGCCGAAGGCGATGAGCCCCGTTCGCATCTTCCGACGGGGCTTTTTTTCGTCTCGCGACGCCGCGATCGCGCCGTGAAAGCGCGCTGTTAACAGTCGCCGTCGCCTATACTTTTTTCGCAGTCAATCGATATCCATACTGCGGCTTTCCCGAACGGAAGCGCTGTTGCTCATGCGCGATTGCCGCCTTGTCCTGCTTCCTCTCTGCCTCTTTATACACGCAAAGAAAACGCGGCGCGTCAATACGTGCGGCCGCTTCACTTTCATTCGATGAGGACACCATGGCTACCTACATCATGCTGCTGAATTGGACCGATCAGGGCGTGCGTACCGCGAAGGACACGGTCGATCGCGCGCGCGCATTTCGCGAAGCGAGCAAGGCGATGGGCGCGACCATCGGCGCACTGCACTGGACGCTTGGCGCATACGATCTCGTTACATCGTTCGATGCACCCGACGATGAAACCGCGACGCGCCTCGACCTCGCGCTCGGCGCACTCGGCAACGTCCGATCGACGACGATGCGCGCGTTCGGCGAAAGCGAGATGGAACGCATCGTCGGGGGATTGAAGTGAATCGGATAACTTAATAACGCATCGACCTCTGCATTTGGTGTGCCCGGGCGCGGCACGGTCATTGCGCAACTCATGATCGAGCAGACGGAAACGCCTGCGTCCTGATTTCCAGTCCGATCAAGGAGGGACGGATCATGAACAAGGCAATTGGCACACTCATCGCGGCTGTAGCCGCGGCGGCACTGTCGAGCGGCGTTTATGCGCAGACGGCGGGAGGATCGAGCGGCTCGACGGGCAGCACCGCCAGCCCGGCGAATCAGGTGAACGGCGCGACGGGCGGATATGGCACGCCGGGCACCACCCATTCCGGCAGCGGCATGGCCGCCAAGCCCAATAGCGGCTTGCCGAGCAGCACGAACAGCACGACGAAGTCCGACGCGCCCGCGCCGAAGAGCAACAACACGCTGGCAACGCCGAGCGTCGTATCGCCGGCAGCCGGCCAATAACGCCGTATGAAAGACGGCGACCCATGCATCGGGTCGCCGGGCGTTGTGCGCTGCAATGCGTAGCAGGCGGATGTCGCAAGTTGCGACATCCGCATGGACAGGACTTCGGCAGGGTGTCCGATTTTGCGACAAACCCTGCCGATGCCGTCATCACAGAACGCGAAGGCCATCCACGCAGGCTCACGCGATGCCCCCGCTCGCATCGCGATTGGCGTGGTCCTTGCTCTTATCCCGGCGCATCGCTTCAGGCGAAGCATCGACGATAACGAACAAGGAGACATCACGTGAAGGCTGCCGTGCTGCATGAGTACGACGAAACGTTGTCCCGCGACGAATTCGTCCGCTATCAAGACGTCCCCACTCCCGAAATCTCGCGGCCCGACGATGTGATCGTCCGGATCGGCGGCGCGGGTGTGTGCCGGACCGATCTGCATATCGTCGAAGGCATCTGGCGCAGCAAGGTCGATATCGCGCTGCCCTACATCATGGGCCACGAGAACGCCGGCTGGGTCGAGGCGGTCGGGCGGGGCGTCGAAAGCGTCAAGGTGGGCGATCCGGTCATCTGCCATCCGCTCGTCACGAGCGGCCACTGTCTCGCGTGCCGGCGCGGCGACGACATGCACGCGACCGAAAGCCGTTTTCCCGGCATCAACGCGAACGGCGGCTATGCCGAATATCTCGCGACCGGCGAACGTTCGCTGATCCGCCTGCCGTCCACGCTCGCGCCGAAGGACGTCGCGCCGTACACCGACGCGGGCCTCACTGCCTATCGCGCCGCGAAGAAGGCATCGCGTCATCTTTTGCCGGGGCAGTTCGCCGTCGTGATCGGCGCGGGCGGTCTGGGTCACATCGGCATTCAGGTGCTGAACGCGCTGTGCGCGGCGGAGATCGTCGTCGTCGACCGATCGGAGACCGCCCTCGCGCTCGCGAAGGAATGCGGTGCGCATCATACGGTTCAGGGCGGCGACGACGCCGTCGAGCGCGTGCTCGAACTCACGCAAGGCAACGGCGCGGAAGCCGTGATCGATTTCGTCGGCGAAGGCAACGCGATCGCGCAAGGTCTCGCGATGACGCGCAACGCGGGCTTCTATTACATCGTCGGCTACGGCGGAAAGATCGACATTCCGACGATCGACATGATTACGAGCGAAAAGACCATCGTCGGCAATCTGGTCGGCACGTATCCGGAACTCGTCGAGCTGATGGCGCTGGCCGATCGCGGACTCGTCCATCTCGCGACGCGCGAGTATCGACTGAGCGAGGCGAATCAGGCGCTGCGCGACCTGCATCACGGCAAGGTGAAGGGACGCGCGGTCCTCATTCCGTAACGACCGGCCGGCCTCGCGACAGACGAGGCCCGCAAGCCAGGCTTTCAGCGGAGAACGCCATGACTGCGCAGGGCCAACCCACGCCCATATCGGAGCGCGTGCGGCTCGTGATCGAGCTCACGTGGATCAATTCGGAGCATCTGCGAAGCAAGAGCCGTTTCGCGGGCGTCGAAATCGAACTCGAAAGCGCGCTGGCCGCGAGCCGGCCCGAAGCACGCACGTCGCTGCAATTGTTGCGCATCGAAATGCTGCGCGATCAGCTTTGGGAAGCGGACCGGGCGCTGAACGCGCTGGAGGAAGAGCGCGCGCGTCTGGAGGCGGCGCTCGCGAACGCGGAGGCGGCGACGCGCACCGCGCATGGCCGCGATCCGCGATGAACGTAAGCGCGCCCACGCCGCTCGTCGAGCTGCTCGGCGCGTGCTGGACGGCGCACGCGAGCGTGACGGCGGCGGCGTGGAATGTAGGCGGGACTCACGCGGGCTTCACGCTCGGCGATGGAACGCTCGTGCTCGCGTCGGGCGAATGGGAAGGCGGTCCGCAACTCAAGGCGCACGAGACGCGCGGCGTCGAGTTGATCAAGGCCACCGCGCCGCCGCCGCCGCTCGCGCGCTTTGCGATACACGATGGCGCGAGCCTCGGGCTCGCCGCCGATGCCGATGGCGGCTTTCTGAGCGCGGGCGATGACGGCAGGCTCGTGCAGATGGACATCGATGGCAGTGTGCGCCAGCTCATAGCGCAGCACGGCCGACGAATCGATCACGTCGCCGTTTCGCGCTCGGGCGTGCGCGCGTATGCGAGCGGCGCGCTGGTGCGGCTCATCGGCGCGATGGAAAGCGAGTTGACGCTGCCCGCTTCATCGACCGCGCTGATGTTCGCGCCAACGGCGCAGCGACTCGCTATCGCTCACGCGGGCGGCGTCACGCTGTGGGATACGCGCGCCGCGACGTCGCGGCTCTTTGCGTGCGCCGGATCGCCGCGCGCGATCGCGTGGAGTCCCGATGGCCGGTATCTCGTCGCGGGCACGGAAGGCAACGCGCTGCACGGCTGGCGTCTTCCCGATGGCGACGATATCGAACTCGGCGGCTATGCGCTGCAGCCCGGCTCGCTGTCGTTCTCGGCGGACGGCCGCGTGCTCGTCACGAGCGGCGGACCGCGCGCGGTGTGCTGGCGCTTCGATCCGCCCGATGCGGATGATCGTCCGCGCGAATGCGGCGTCGCGGGCAGCGCGCCGGTGAGTGTCGTCGCGTGTCATCCGTCGTTGTCGCTGATCGCGGTCGGTTATCGAAGCGGCGCGGTGCTGTTGTGCCAGCCCGGCGGCGCGGACGTGCTGTTCGTCCGGGCCAACGGCGGCGCGGCGATATCCGCGCTTGCGTGGGCGCCCGACGGCGGGCGTCTCGCCTATGGCACCGAAGCCGGCGAGATCGCGCTCGTGTATTTGCCGCACGCGTTATTCCGCATTTCAGGTTCGCATTAGACGCTCGAGGGAGACGGAGATGACGACCGATGCATCCACGAAGGAAGCGTTTTTCGAGCGGCTCGGCGCGCTGTCCGACGACATGATCGCCGCGCATGGCCGCGACTTCGCGATGGGCGCGCTGATACTCGCCGCGCGTTTCATCGCACAAGGTCAGCCGGTCGCGGATGCGGCGAATGCAAGCGCGAGCAAGATCATCGTCGACCATTGAGTGATGTCGCAATTCGGGACACCGTAAGAAATTCGATCGTCGCGTTCCACGACACAAGCGCATCGAAAACCCATGAAACACGGCGTATTCGCGGATGGCACGCTTGTCGCTCTTCGTGCTGCCGTGCCGATGCAAACGGCGCAATCGCCCTGTAACCGGACAAGGAGAGCTCGATGTCAGAAGCATTAACGCTCAACAAGATCACATCCCAGCGAGGCATCAGTATCGGCGAGGCGGCAAAACGCGTCGCCGATCTCGGCTGGACACCCAGTTACGTTCAGGAAGCGATGACCTTCCCGACGGACTACAAGATCAGCAAGGCGCCGCGCGATCCGATGAAGCAGGTGCTGCGCTCGTATTTCCCGATGCAGGAGGAAAAGGACAACCGCGTCTACGGCGCGCTCGATGCCGCGCTGCGCGGCGACATGTTCCGCAATGTCGAACCGCGCTGGGTCGAATGGATGAAGCTGTTCCTCGCGATCATTCCGTTCCCGGAAATCTCGGCCGCGCGCTCGATGGCGATGCTGGGCCGTCTCGCGCCCGGCGAAGAACTGCGCACGGGCTTCACGATGCAGATGGTCGACGAGTTCCGCCACTCGACGATCCAGATGAATCTGAAGAAGTGGTACATGGAGAACTACATCGATCCGGCGGGTTTCGACATCACCGAAGCCGCGTTCGGCAAGTGCTATGCGACGACCATCGGACGTCAGTTCGCTGAAGGCTTCCTCACCGGCGACGCCGTGACGGCCGCCAACGTGTTCCTGCAAGTGGTCGCGGAAACGGCGTTCACGAATACGCTGTTCGTCGCGATGCCGTCGGAAGCCGCGCGCAACGGCGACTACGCGCTGCCGACGGTGTTCCTTTCCGTGCAATCGGATGAGAGCCGTCACATCGGCAACGGCCATTCGCTGATGATGTCGGTCATCAACGACCCCGACAATCATCTGCTGCTCGAACGCGATCTGCGTTACGCGTTCTGGCAGAACCACGCGATCGTCGATGCGGCTATCGGCACGTTCATCGAATACGGCACGACGGACCGCGACAAGAAGAAAGAGTCGTATGCGGAGCTGTGGCATCGGTGGATCTACGAAGACTATTACCGCACCTACATGCTGCCGCTCGAAAAGTACGGCATCAAGATTCATCACGACGATGTCGCCGCCGCGTGGGATCGCCTCGTCAAGAAGAACTACGTGCACAAGGTCGCGCAGTTCTTCTCGGTCGGCTGGCCGGTGAACTTCTGGCGCATCGAGGCGCAGACCGAGAAAGACTTCGAGTGGTTCGAGCACAAGTATCCCGGCTGGTATGCGGAGTTCGGCGAGTACTGGAAGTGGTACGCGAAGAAGAGCGTGCCCGGCCAGACCAACATGCTGTTCGATCAGGAGAACGGCTACGTGTATCCGCATCGCTGCTGGAGCTGCCTCGTGCCGTGCCTGATTCGCGAGGACTTCTGCGTCGATGAAGTCGACGGCAAGCTCTACACGTATTGCTCCGAGCTATGCCGATGGACGCACAAGGTCGCGTTCGCGTCGGAATACGAAGGCCGCCCGACGCCCGCGATGGGCCGTTTCAGCGGGCGCCGCGAATGGGAAGAGGTCTATCACGGCTGGGACCTCGCGGATTGCATCAAGGATCTCGGCTTCGTGCGCAGCGACGGCAAGACGCTCGTGCCTCAACCGCATCTGCGTTTCGACAACCGCGACATGTGGACGCTCGATGATGTGCGCGGCCACACGATCCAAAGCCCGATCGTGCTGATACGAGAGATGACGCCGGAGCAGCGCGAGAAGCACATCGCGGAGTATCGCGCGGGCTTCACGATCAATCCGTGCAATTGACCGATGCGAGGGAGGCGCGTATGAGCGGCGATGAGTCTGTGACGCACACGGTCCGCTTCGAGCCGGTCGGTGTCGAGATGTCGGTCGAGGAAGGCGAAACCGTGCTGGAAGCGGCGTTCCGTCAAGGCATCGCCGTCATGCACGGATGCAAGGAAGGGCAGTGCAGCAGTTGCAAGTCGTTGCTGGTCGAAGGCGACGTCGAGATGAAGAAGTATTCGACCTTCGCACTGCCCGACTACGAGAAGGAATCGGGTCACGTCTTGCTTTGCAGGACGCTGGCCTACAGCGATCTCACCGTCGAACTGCTCAACTACGACGAAGACCTGATGCGCCGCTCCATACCCGTCGCCGAATACGACGCGACCGTCACGAGCATCGCCGCGCTCACGCACGACATCAGGCTGCTCGAAGTGGAACTGAGCCGTCCGTTGCGTTACTGGGCGGGGCAGTACGTCGATCTGACGCTGCCATCGGCGGGCATCACGCGCTCTTTCTCGATGGCCAATCCGCCCGATGGCGAACGGCGCCTCTCCTTCATCATCAGGAAGTACCCGAACGGCGCGTTCTCGTCGCGGCTCGACGAAGGTCTCAAGCCCGGCGACCGGATGATCGCGAAAGGTCCGTACGGCACCTGCTTTCGACGCGAGGATCAGCCCGGCCCGATGGTTCTCGTCGGCGGCGGATCGGGGATGTCGCCGCTGTGGTCGATCTTGCAGGACCACGTCGCGAGCGGCGAAGAGCGGCCCGTGCGCTTCTTCTACGGCGCGCGCACGCGCCGCGATCTGTTCTATCTCGACGAGTTCGCGGACTTCGCTGACAAGCTGCCGGACTTCCGCTTCATACCGGCGCTCTCGAACGCCGAACCCGCCGACGAGTGGACGGGCGAGACGGGCTTCATCCACGAAGTCGTGAGCCGCACGTTGCGCGACGAAGCGCTCGCGGGCGATATCGATGCCTACACGTGCGGTCCCACGGCGATGATCGACGCCGTGATCCCGGTGCTGCAAATGGCCGGCGTAGAACCGGAACGGCTGTATTTCGACAAGTTCACGCAGGCGGTCCGATGACGGCCCGTCGCCCTGATATTCGCTGATCGGAAAGGAGACATGACATGAGTACGTCGACGGAGCAGTCATCGCCGCTTAAGTCGGGCGCTGCGGGCGCGGCGCAGTTCGTGGGCTGGGACAGCCGCAAGTACAACTATTTCGAACCGAAAGGACGCAAGGCAAGCCATTACGAAGACATGACCGTCGACGTGCAGCCAGACCCGAAGCGCTATCTCATTCAGGACTGGATACTGCAATTCGCCGACGGCACGCCGACCTATTCCGAAACGTGGACCGCCGCGCAATGCTCGGACTGGCACACGTTCCGCGCGGTCGATGAAGAATGGGAGCGCACGCACTATCAGCGCCAGTCGACCATCGTCGGAATGATTACGAACGCGATCGGCAATGCGCGGCGCTCGGGCGCGGTCAAGCGCTTCGACAAAGCCTGGGTGAAGGTGCTCGAACATCATCTCGGCGCGTACAAGCACGCGGAATTCGGGCTCGGCACGGCGACCATGCACGCGCAGCGCTACGGCTACACGCAGATGATCAATAGCGCGATCCTGACCAATGCATCGTACAAACTGCGCTTCGCTCAGGACTTGACGTTGTATCTCGGCGAGATCGCGCTCGATCTGCCGGGCTTCGATCTCGATGCGGGCAAGGAGCACTGGCTCAACGATCCGATGTGGCAGGGCACGCGCCGCGCGATCGAAACCATCGGCGGCGCGACCGATTACCTCGAAAAGTATTTCGCGGTGAACGTCGTGTTCGAGCCGCTCGTCGGCGATCTCTTTCGCAGCGGCTTCATCATGCAAGTGGCTGCCGCGCAGAACGACTTCGTGACGCCGACCGTGGTATCCGCCGCCGAAGGCGACTACGAGCGCAATCTCGCCAACGCGGTCGAGCTGTTCCACATGCTCGCCAACGATCCCGCGCATGGCGATGCGAACCGCGCGCTCTTCGGCGCGTGGCTCGACAAGCATGGCGCGCTCGCCGCCGATGCCGCGAAGCATCTTCAGCCGATCTGGTCCATTCCGCACGCGAAAGCCGCGCAATACACCGACGCCCTGAGCAGTTCGGTCGAGCGCGCGCAACTGATCGCGAAGGAAGTCGGCATTCCGTTTTCGCTCTCCATTCAAGCCTGAATCCACCGCGAACAGGAGCCGCTCATGTCAGTGCATACCGACAACATCTTCAAGCCGATCAAGGATCTTCGCTTCGATCAGACCATCTCGCATCAATGCGGCGTCACGATGAACGACAGCGTCGAGGCGCGCGCGATTGCCGAACTGATGGCGACGAAGCCGGGCATCACCGTGACGTATCTGCCCGCGATGATCCGCATCGACGGGCAGGGAAAGATCGAGTTCAAGATGGACGAAATCAGCGACGTGCTGGGCCGCGAGATGACGCCACATCTGTTCGAGATATCGACATCGACGCATTACGGACGGATGGTGATGATCGACGACGATACCGTCGTGCTGTTCGGCAACATGGAAGACGCAATGGCCTACGAATGAAAACGTTCGCGGGTGCGCCCGCGAGCGACAACCCCACGGAGACAGCAACATGTTCAGAACCCAGGACGGCGAGGACATTTTCATCATCGACGGGCACGTTCATCTTTGGGACGGCAGCAAGGCGAACGTGAAGAACGTGCATGGCCAGCAGTTCATCGACTGCTTCTATGCGTATCACAAGAACCTGAGCCCGAAGGAATACCTGTGGCCGAAGGAAAAGTTCGACCAGTACGGCGAAGCGGTCATGTATGAAGACCTTTTCGTCACCGGTTACGACGACATGGCGATCTGCCAGCCGACCTATCTGACCGACTTCTACAAGAACGGCTTCAATACCACCGAAGCGAACTATGTGGTGAAGAAGAAGTATCCGCATCGGTTCATCGTGAACGGCGCGTTCGATCCGCGTGACGGCGAAGCGGGGCTCGAACGTCTCGAGGAGCTGGCGCAGTTGTACAAGATTCAGGGCGTGAAGCTCTACACGGCCGAATGGCGCGGCGACAGCAAGGGCTACAAGCTCTCCGATCCGGGCGCGTACCGGTTTCTCGAACGCTGCGAGAAGCTCGGCATCAGGAACATTCACGTTCATAAAGGACCGACGATCCTGCCGCTCAATCGCGATGCGTTCGATGTCGCCGATATCGACGACGTGGCGACGAGCTTCCAGAACCTGAACTTCATCGTCGAGCATTGCGGCTTGCCGCGTCTCGATGACTTCTGCTGGATCGCCACGCAGGAGACGAACGTGTATGGCGGCCTCGCGGTCGTGCTGCCGTTCATCCACACGCGGCCGGAATACTTCGCGCATGTGATTTCGGAGCTGCTGTTCTGGATCGGCGAGGACCGCATTCTCTACGGCAGCGATTACGCGATCTGGTCGCCGAAGTGGCTCATCGACAAGTTCATGGCGTTCGAGTTGCCCGAATCGGTCGCGAAGGAAACGGGCGCGAAGCTGTCGCTGGAGGCGAAGAAGAAAATCCTCGGGCTGAATGCGGCGCGTCTGTACGGCATCGATATCGAGGCGCAGAAGAAGCTGCTCGAACAGACGCCGCAAAGCGCGGTCGCGCACGCATGAGCGCCGCGAGCGCGGTGAGCGAACCGGCGGCGCAAGTGTGGGAGCGGCTCGCATCCGTCATCGATCCGGAACTCGACGAGTCGGTGACGGAGCTCGGCTTCGTCACGTCCGTCGATGTCGATGCCGATGGCGGCGTGAGCGTCGCCTTCCGGCTTCCGACGTACTGGTGCGCCGCCAATTTCGCGTATCTCATGGCGGCGGACATGCGCGCGGCGATCGCGAATCTGCCGTGGGTGACGGGCATCGGCATGACGCTCGACGAGCACATGTACGCCAACGAGATCAATCGCGGCATGGCGCAGAACCTGTCGTTCCGGCAGGCATTCGGCGATGCCGCGAACGACGATCTCGACGCGGTGCGGCAGACATTTCTCGTCAAGGCGTTTCAGCGCAGGCAGGCGGCGTTGCTCGCGCATCTGCTGGCGAGCGGGCGCGAAGCGGAGGCGCTCGTGCGGCTCACCATCGGCGAGCTTGCATCGCTTGCCGACGAGCCGGAACGCGCGCATCTGATCTCGCGTTACATGGAACGGCGTCACGTATGCGGCGGCGCGATGGACGAAGCGCAGCCCGCGTTCATCGACATGCACGGCGCGCCGCTCGATCCCGCGACGCTCGGCGCGTATCTGCGCGAGTTGCGGCGCGTGGGCGTCAACGCCGAGTTCAACAGCGCGCTATGCCGCGGTCTTCTTGCGGCGCGTTACGACGATGTCGTAGAGAAGCCGGTTCGCTTCTATCCGCGAACGCGCGATGCATCGACGATACGGACATAAATCGAAAGACAGGAGACAGGAGCACACGATGCCGAACATCATGTTGCATGACGAAGAAGCGCGCGCGGCGCTCGGCCGGGGCGTGGGCAAGCTCGCGCGGGCGGTGCGCGGAACGCTCGGGCCGAAGGGCATGAACGCGATCATCGACCGGCCGATCGGCTCGCCGATCATCTCGCGCGACGGCGTGAGCATCGCGAGCGAGATCGAGCTGGAAGATCCGTTCGAGAACATCGGCGCGCAGGTCGTGCGGGAAGTGTCGAAGCAGACGAACGACGTCGCCGGCGACGGCACGACGACCGCCACCGTGCTCGCCGATGCGCTCGTGCAGCAGGGCCTCGAATGTCTCGCGGACGGCGCGAATCCGGTCGAACTCGTGCTGGGCCTCGAAGCCGCGGTGTACGAAACGATCGACGCGCTCAAGCGTTCCGCGACGCCGCTTTCCGGACCGGAAGAAGTGCGCGCGGTCGCCGTGGTGGCCGCCAACGACGAATTCACCGGCGGTCTCGTCGCCGAGGCGCTGGAGCGCGTGGGCGCTGACGGCATCGTCGATGTCGAATACGGCTCGACCGTCGAGACGCGGCTCGAAGTGGTGGAAGGCATGGCGTTCGACCGCGGCTATCTTTCGCATCACATGGTGACGGACATCGAGCGCATGCAGGTCGTGCTCGACAATCCGCTCATTCTCATGACGGATCAGCGCCTGCAAAGCCAGGACGACGTCGCCGCGATTCTCGCGCTCGCGAACGAGCACAAGCGCGCGCTCTTCATCATCGCGGAGGAAGTCGCGCCCGCGTGCGTCGTCACGCTGCTCGCCAATCGCGACAACGGAGGCTTCGGCGTCGCGGCGATTCATCCGCCCGAATACGGCCACTGGCGGCGCGCGATGCTCGAAGACATCGCGATCGTCACCGGCGGGCGCGTCATCGCGCGCGATCTCGGCGGCCGGCTCGACGCCATCGACATGCGCGACTTCGGCAGCGCGCGCCAGGTGCGCGTGTCGTCGAATCAGACGATCATCACGGCGGGCGCGGGCGATCCCGCCGCCGTATCGGCGCGACGCCAGCAGGTCGCGCGGCAATATGACATGGCGCCGGAGAACGTCGAGCGCGACAAGTTCGAAGTGCGCCTCGCGAAGCTCTCGGGCGGCACCGCGATGATCCTCGCGGGCGGAGCGACGCCCGTCGAGCAGAAGCGCCGGCTTCATCTGATCGAGGATTCCATCAACGCGGCGCGCGCGGCGATTGCCGAAGGCGTGGTGCCGGGCGGCGGCACGGCGCTGCTGCGGGCATCGGCGCAACTCGACGGATTGATCGCGCGAAGCCACGGCGCCGCGCAACTCGGCGCGATGCTGCTCAAGCGCGCGCTCGCGAAGCCGTTGTTCACGATCGCGTCGAATTGCGGACTGGACGGCGCGTCGATCGTCGCGCAGGTGGCGAAGGCGGATCGCGCGACCGGACTCGACGCGCGCACCGGCGAGATCGCCGATCTGGCCGCGCGCGGGATCATCGATCCCGTGAAGGTGAGTTACAGCGCCGTGCGCAACGCGGCCTCCGTCGCCGCGCTGATCCTGACGACGCAGACGCTCATCGCGAAGAAGCCCGACATCACCGATCCGACGGCGGGCCCGGCGCTCGGCGCGGGCGCGGAGCTGCTCGGCCGCAAGTAGCGCGCGCTGCTGCGCTGCGACACAGCGCGCGCCGCCAACGGGGGCGTTTTCCCCGAGAGGACGAGAGACGCACGAGGTCTATACTCAGCGGACTGTGCTGCGCAATCGCCGGGCCAAGCCGGCGAATCCCGATGCAGCAGCCCCCGCGAGTCGCGCCGACGCCCGCCGCAAGAGCGGGCCGCGCTCCACCTCGCACGGAGGAGACACATGACGAGGCGCCTCATCGGTATGCCGGCTGGCGGCGGTCGCGCGAGCGACCCCTTCGTCGCCGGGTGGACGCGGCCCGACGCAAGCGCCGCCGATCACTCCGACACCGACACCATGCTCGCCTGGGAGCGTTTTCTCGCAGGCGAGATCAGCACGGCCGCGCCGACCGAACTGATCGCATCATGGAAACGAAGTCTGCAATCGGGCGTGAATCCGACCTCGGGCGCAGCGCCGTTCGCCGTGCATGGCGATGCGATCAACACGCTGCGCTGGCGGCATCGCGAACTGCTCGCGGCGTCCGACCGGCTTTTCACGGCCACCGCCGATCTCTTCGCGGATTCGTATTCGATCCTTCTCTTGACCAACGCCGACGGCGTGATTCTCAAGGCGGCCGGCGATCTGCGCACGCTCGACGCCGGCGAAAAGATCCATCTGATGACGGGCGGCGACTGGCGCGAGGCATCGGCCGGGACCAACGGAATCGGCACGGCGCTCGCCACGCGTCAGCCGACTTACGTGCACGGCTCCGAGCACTTCTGCGAAGGCATCAAGGCATGGAGCTGCGCCGCCGCGCCGATCTGCGAACCGGGGACCGGCGCGGTGCTCGGCGTGCTGGACATATCGGGGCCGCCATCGACGTATCAGATCAACAATCTGACGCTCGCCGTCACCGCCGCGCGCCAGATCGAAATGGTGCTCGCGGAGCAGGTGGCGCGCGAGCACATGCGTCTGCTGGCGTTCTGCTTGCAGCGGCTTTCCTCGACGGATGCCGCCGGGCTCATCGCCATCGACCGGCACGGACGGCTCGTGCACACGACGGCGCGCATCGCGTTGCCGGTCAATCCGGGCGAGCGCTTTCCGGGCATGGGCGAGCATTTCCCCGTCGAGGACTGGGCCAATCATCTGCCGCAAGGACTGCGGCCCGAGTGGTTCAATCCGGTCGTCGCGGACGGCGAAGCGATCGGCGCGATGCTGATCGTGCCGCAGCCTTCCGGCCTCTCGAATGCGTCGCGTCTTGCGGGCGGCGCGCGCCGCGTCGGGCCGCAAGTGCAGCCGCGCGGCGAAGCCGACCCGCAACGCAACCGCTTTGAGCAGATCATCTGCCAGAGCGCGGCGATGCAGCGCGCGATCGAACGCGGACGGCAGCTTGCGCGACGGCGCGTGCCGGTGCTGATCGAAGGCGAAACGGGCGTCGGCAAGGAGCTGTTCGCGCGCGCGATCCACGGCGAGGAATCCGACGAAGGACCGTTCGTCGCCTACAACTGCGGGGCGGCGTCGAAGGAACTGATCGGCGCGGAACTCTTCGGCCACGTGCGCGGCGCTTATACGGGCGCGACGGCGGAAGGACGTCCCGGACGATTCGAACTCGCGCATGGCGGAACGCTGTGCCTCGACGAGATCGGCGAATTGCCGCTGGAACTGCAGCCGGTGCTGTTGCGCGTGCTCGAAGAAGGGGTGATCTATCGGCTCGGCGATACGCAGGCGCGTCGCGTGGATGTGCGCCTGCTCGCCATGACGAATCGCAATTTGCGCGAGGAAGTCGAGTGCGGGCGATTCAGGGCGGACCTTTACTATCGCGTCGGCGTCACGCGGATTCGCATTCCGGGCCTGCGCGAGCGCGATGGCGACGTCGATCTGCTGATCGATCACTTCAACCGCTCGCTCGCGCTGCGTCACGGCGTGCCGGCGCGGCAGTTTCCCGACATCGTGATGGAAGTGCTGCGCGCCTATTCGTGGCCGGGCAACGTGCGCGAGTTGCGCAACGTGGTCGAGAACCTGTTGCTGACATCGAATGACGAGCGCGTCGCGCTGGTCGAGCTGCCGCCGGAAGTGCTCGATGAATCGCCGACCGTGCGTGACACGGTCATGTCGAACGCGACGCCCGGCGCGGGCAGCCTCGAGGAAACCGAGCGCTTCGCGATCGCGCGTGCGTTGCGGCATGCGCAGGGCAACATGGCGCAGGCGGCGCGCGCCCTAGGCGTGTCGCGCAGCACGCTGTATCGCAAGATGGAGCAGTATCGGCTTGCGGTCGACGAAAAGCGTTCGTAGCGCAAGCCGTTCTCGGATATCGCCAGCGCGCCGCGCCCTTACCGCAGCGAATAAAAAGTAACACCCGGTAAGGTTTGACGCGAAGTGTGCATTCATCGGGCATTCGATCTGTCGAGGCATGCCATATCGTTCGATACGGCGACTCAATCCGCCGACGCCCAATGAACGAACACATCTCCGAGAACGAACCAAACATGAATACAAGAAAGAAGCTGCACAGCCCATCCATCGACTTGCGGCGCTGCGCGCGTCTCGTTGCGTGCGTGATGTTGACGTCGCTCGGCGCGATGACTGCATCGCATGCCGCGAGCTTTCGCTGTCCGCATGACGCGTCCGCGTCGGAGCGGCTCGTCTGTGCGGACCCGGAACTTTCATCGCTCGACGATAAGCTGGCCGCCGTTTTCCGCGAGGCGCACGACGCGACGACCGACGCGACCGCGCTCGATGCGGATCGCGTGGCGCAATGGCAATGGCGTCAGCGCAACTGCAAGGACAAGGCGTGCGTGACCGACTGGTACACGCGGCGCATCTCCGAGCTGCAAGCGGACGTCGCGCACGGAAAGAAGCAGACTGCCGAGTACATCAAGTACGGCATCGCCGAACAGCGGCTTGCGCCGTCGGCGGAAGCGGCCGTGCTTCGGATGAAAGGGCTGGGCGGCGGGAAGGATGAACAGGCCGGCGCTGAATCGAAGACATCGGCCGATGTCGAAAAGAAGAGGGCCGTCGTCGGACAGGTGAACGTCGAACGGCTTCGCGCGGCGTCATCCGCACACTACGAGACCGCTGCTGCCGCTCCGTTGATGAACGCGAACATCACGCACAATCCCGCGCTATCGACGCCATGCAAGAGCGACTGCGCGCAGCGGCAAGTGCGTATCGCTTTCTAGTTTCGGCTTGATCGGGTGAAGGGCGACGTGGAGGAACGCGTCGCCCCGAGCGCGTCAGCAGGCCAGCGCGCAGTAGATTCCGCCGAGCGTGCCCGCCGCGCCCAGACCCATTCCCAAAGCGATGTTTCCTACGGTGGTGGCGCATCCGCCGAGCATGAAGGCGAGCAGCAACGCGATGAGGGAAGTAATGAGTTTGCGCATGATGTAGCGATTCGGTTTGCGGTAGGCGGGAGAGACGTCTTCGACGTGCGGCATACGAGGCACGAGGCCGGAGCCGATCGTAGCAACGGCCAGTCGCATCCATTGCGCGGAAAAGACGTGGAAGCAGCGCGGCTCTTACCAACTATTTCGTGTTCCGCATTGACCGATGACCGCACCGCTGGCGGATAGGAGCCGTCGGCTTCTGTCATCATGGAGTCGCTTAGGCGAATCCAGGGGTGTCATGTCAGATCTCGAGCATGAGAACGAAATCCGCGAAAATGCGATGCACGAACGCGCCGCGAGCGAGGAGCACGACGAATCGGCGGTCGGCCGCACCGGCCCGCTGAACGAAGCGGCGCTCCTCGGGCGCAAGACGCCGCCGTGGCCGGATTCCGCGGCGGCCAATCCCGGTCAGCACGCGCCCGCCGGCAAGCCCGGCACGATGCGCGCATTGGCCGGTCTGCTGTTCGGCCTCGCGCTGCTCGTCGCGGGGAACGGCCTGTTTCAGACGCTGATTCCCTTGCGCATCCTTCAGTCGGGCTATTCGACGTTCGTCACGGGGCTGATCCAGTCGAGCTATTACGCCGGATTCATATTGGGCGCGGTCGTCAATCGGCGGCTGATCGATCGCATCGGTCAGCATCGGACGTTCGTCGCGTTCTCGGCGGCGGCGTCGATTCTCGCGCTCGCTTTCGGCGCGGCGCAGTCGCCCTGGGTGCTGGGCGGCGTGCGCCTTCTCACGGGCGTCGCGTTCATGGGCTTGTACACGTCCGTCGAAAGCTGGCTCAACGGCACCGTCGACAACGAGAAGCGCGGCCAGGTATTCGGTCTGTACGCGGCGATCAACTATCTGGCAGTGGGCAGCGGCCAGTTCCTGCTGAATGTGGGCGCGGGGTCCGGCGCGCAGCAGTTCTCGATCAGCGCGGCGCTCTTTGCGGCGGCGGTGTTGCCGGTCACGTTGATGGAAGGCTGGCCGGTGAAAGTGAACGATGCGAATCTCGATCGCGTGCCCGCGCGAAGCTGGGGAGAGAGCCTTCGCGAAATGATGGCCGTGGCGCCGCTCGGCGTGCCGGGCTGCATACTGACCGGCTTCATCTACAGCAACTTCTATGCGCTGATGCCCGT
The DNA here is from genome assembly GCF_023630765.1 of Caballeronia sp. ATUFL_F2_KS9A. Classification (NCBI taxonomy): domain Bacteria; kingdom Pseudomonadati; phylum Pseudomonadota; class Betaproteobacteria; order Burkholderiales; family Burkholderiaceae; genus Caballeronia; species Caballeronia sp. ATUFL_F2_KS9A. Next base: position 19,869 of record NZ_JALQEK010000055.1, read on the forward strand.
CTATCTGCAACGCTCGGGCTTCACGACGGAGGAACTCGCGACGTTCATGGGCGTTGCGCTGATCGGCGCGTTGCTGCCGCAGTTCCCGATGGGACGGCTGTCTGATCGCATCGACCGGCGGCGTCTGGTTCTATGGACCTCGTTGACATCGGCGGTGTTGAGCCTCGTGCTGTTCTGCCTGGATTTTCGCATCGTCACATGGTGCGCGACGCTGGCTTATGTCGCCGTGACGTTCACGCAATACGGGCTGATCGTGTCGCATGTGCAGGACCGCACGGAGTCGCATCTGCGCGTTGCAGTGTCGGCGATGCTGCTCGTGCTCTTTTCTCTCGGCGGCATGACGGGACCGACGCTGGCATCCGCGTTGATGACGCTCATCGGGCCGAGCGGACTGTTTCTCTTCAATGCGCTGTCGTGCGTATTGCTGGCGCTGAGTGCAAGGCACGCGCTTAGGCTATCCGCGCGGGCGGCCGGATGAAGCTCCCGTTATTTCCGCCCGGTCGTTGCTTCGCTCAGTCATAAACGATAACCTTGATTCGTTCGTGATCCGTCGAATGCTGGTCAACCGGAGACAACCGTCCCGTGAAGCGAGCCTGGTGTTTCTCCTGCATCGTCGCGTTGAGCGCGGTCGTCGGCGGTTGCAACAAGGACGGATCGCAAAAAGCCGCATCGGAAGCGGGTGCATCCGCGAGTCAGGCGGCGAGTCAGCCCGCGTCGGCCGCGAGCGGCGCGGCAGCGGCATCGGGCACGCAGCCGCACGGCGCGCTCGCTGCCATCGCCCGCGCGCAGTTGCCCGCGGAAGCCGCCGAAACGCTCCGTCTGATCAAAGCGGGCGGCCCGTTCCCTTTCAGCGAGGACGGCGTCCTGTTCCGCAACAGCGCGACCTTGCTGCCGGAACATCCGCGCGGCTATTACCGTGCATACACGGTTCGCACGCCGGGTTCGGCGGATCGCGGGCAGCGCCGGATCGTATGTGGCGGGCCGCGCAAGCAGACCCGCGACTGTTACTACACCGACGATTACTACTCGAGTTTCAAGCGCATCACCGAGTAATCGAAGACGTAGTCCAATGCGCCCGTTCGATCAAACCGAACGCTTCGCCGCGGCGCGCGAGGTCTTCGCGACTTCGCCGCTCGCATCCAGCACGGCGCCGCCCGTTTCGCGCGCGGCGTCATTCGTCGCATCGGCCAGATTCGTGATGAGCTCGCCGGACGATTGCGCCGCCGTCTGCGCGTCATCGGCGGCGGCGTTCGTCATGTCGCCGAACTTGATGCCATTGCGCTCGTACTGATTGCGCACTTCGCTCAGGATGTCGTCCTGCGTCGATGTGATGATCGACAGCACATGCTGGCCATACGATGCGGCCTTCTGAGGAAACTGCGCCAGCATGACCGATTGCCATCCGAGGACGTCGCCGGCGCCGGCTTCATCGCCTGCGCGCAGAAGCGCATTGCTTTCGTCGATGACCGTGCGAACCGTCTGCACGTTCAGTTCACCGAGCGCCTGCATGCCGCTTGCGAAGCGCCCCGTCATGTTGAGGAATGCCTGCAAATTGGCGCGCGCCAGCGACGGAACCTGATACGCGAAATAACCGGGATACTGAAACATTGACCGCTCCTTTTTAAAGTCGAATGTAAATCGGTAAAAGGAAATGCGGCGGCCGGACGCGGGCGATTCCGCGCGTTCCTGCACGCGCGGAGTCGATGGGTTTGTACGTTGCGTCTGACCGGCTGACCACGATATGACAGTTACGTGCATATCCGATGAAAATACGGCGACAAACGCCGATGTCATGCAGCCGTATTTCCCGTCTCAGACGTGAGCGATGCGCGGTGGTTCCCGCTTCAGCCAGTCGCGCAGCGGATCTGGTCCAGCGGGAAGCCGAGTTCGTTGGCGGCGTCTTCGAGGTCGCTCAATGCCTGGCCGAATACTTCGCCGATTTCTTCCGTGCCGACGAATAACTTTCCCGACCATATGTGTCCCTGCGATGGCGGAATGGCCAGTAGCGTGATCTTGTCGTTGTCGTCGTGCATCGCGGTTTCTCGTGACCCGTGAGAGGAGAAGGCCTTGGTCGATAGCAGATGAATTATCGGTCCGGCTGTGGGCCGAAAACTTAGCGGTCGGTCGTCCGTAACCCGTCCTTATGGAACACGACGCGTCGATGCTTTCGCGGAATGCTCGTTGCTGAAAGGAGCACGAGACTTCATTCATCCGAGGCAAGCATGGACGACTCCCAAACCGTCTATATCGGCAGCGAAGATCCGGACTCGCTCGACGCGCGCATTCTGTGCGACGAACGCTCGGCCTATCACGCGGCGCTGACGGGCGAAAGCGGGCAGCAGTGCGTGGCCGATGACGATCTGCGGAGCATCCGCGCGCGCTACGTGGTGGCGCGCAACGCGATGGGCGAAGCAATGGGATGCGGCGCGATCCGGCGGCAGAGCTATCACGCCGCCGAACTGATGCGGCTCTACGTTCGCCCGCAGTATCGCGGGCTGGAAGCGATCATCCTGTCGTATCTCGAAGAGGAAGCGCGTCTGCTCGGCTATCACACCGTCTGCGTCGTGACGACGCCGGGCGAGTCGAATGCATCGCACTTTTGCGAAGCCAGCGGGTATCGCCGCACGCCGGCCGATGAGCGCGGCGCCGTGTGCTTCGAAAAAACGCTGCTCGATTCCGTCTGACTTTCAAAAGATGCATGCGGCATGCCGGTTGCTTTGCCGGTGAGCGCACATGCGCAACGCAAGCGCGAGCGGCGTAAATTGCGCAACCGGGAGGGAATCGTGGACGAACAGAAAGAGCAGGACCGCATCCGTCGACGTGCGTATGAGATCTGGGAGCGCGAAGGCAGTCCGGATGGTCGCGCCGAAGAGTTCTGGCAACAGGCGCAGGCGTCGATCGAAGCAGAGGACGGGCCGGATCAGTCCGGGCGCGAAGCCGAGGCACACGGCGACGCGACGATCAAGTAGCGTCGCGTCGCAAGCGCGCGCTCATTTCAGCAACGTCATCTGCAGCACCTTGAAGATCACGAGCCCGACGGCGATCACCAGATAGCCGCGCAGCACGCCCATCCAGATGCGCGTGGCGAGTGTCATTTTCTGCGGGGCGAGCGTGTCGAGCGGCGGCATGCGCCATGTGTCGCGTTGCGCGCGACCGACGCTCGTGTGCGTCGCTTGCGCCGTCTTCGTCGTTTGTGCAAAGGCGCCCACGCGACGCAGCAGCACGCTCGCCGCGAAGCCGGCGATCGCCAGAACGGTGCCGCCGGCGAGCACGCGGATGATCGTCTCGCCGCTGATGTCCGGATACATCACGGCGGCCGTCAGGATGATCGACAGCATCACGAGCACCCAGATGACCGAGCCCGTGAACAGGTTCAGCTTCTTCGAGTTGACCCACGGACCGAGCACGGCGCGGTCGTTGCAAAGCAGCAGCAGGAACACGGTCGCGCTCGGCAGCAGCACGCCCGCGAGCGTCTGCACCGCTTCGGTCAGCAGGCCGAGCGGGCTGCCCGGAATCAGCACGATCGCGGCCGCGAGCGCGACGATGCCGAAGTAGACCAGATAAAAGCCCTTCGCGTCGGTCACGCCGCGATGCAGCGAGTGCCGGATCTTGAAGACGTCGCCGATGGCGTACGCGGTCGACAGCGACACGGCCGCCGCGCCGATGATGCTCGCGTCGAGCAGCGCGACCGCGAACAGCGTCGCGCTCGTGCGGCCCGCGTACTTTTCGAGGCCGGCGATGACGCCGCCGGCATCGGTGAAGCTGCCGAACTCGGGACGCCCGGCGAACAGCGCCGCGGTGAAGCTCATCATCGCGACCGAGCCGATCAGCACGAACGCAATGCCGATCCACAAATCGGCCTTCTCGTACTTCATGAAGCGCGGCGTGATGCGCTTGTCGATCACGTAGCTCTGCTGGAAAAAGAGCTGCCACGGCGCGACCGTCGTGCCGACGATGCCGATCACGAGCAGCATCACGTCCGACAGCTTCGCGTGCGCGGGCCAGTTGGGCACGAGAAAATCGCGCGTCATCTGCGACACCGGCGGATGAATCGCGACGAGCACCGGCACGAGCACGAGGCTCAGCACGCATAGCACGACCGCGAAGCGCTCGAAGCGGCGGAAGTCGCCGGTGCTGACGGCGGCCATCGTCAGCGCGGCCGCGACGCAGACGCCCGCGACCTTGGGCAGCCCGAAAAAATCGAGCACGAACGTGATGCCGATGAACTCGGTGACGATCGTCAGCGCGTTGAGCAGGAACAGATCGATGACGCTGAACGCGCCCCAGAACTTGCCGAAGCGCTGGAAGATCAGCCGCGCATGGCCGACGCCCGTCACTGCGCCCAGACGCAGCACCATCTCCTGATTCACGTACAGCACGGGCACGAGCAGCAGCATGGTCCAGAGCAAGCTCGTGCCGTAGTTCTGGCCCGCCTGCGTGTAGGTGCCGAACGCGCCTGCATCGTTGTCGCCGACCATCACGATGAGGCCCGGCCCGAGTATCGCGAGAAGCGTGCGCAAACGCGCCCGCCAAGACCCGCGCGGCGCCGTGTCGTGATGCGCGATCGAGCCGAAGGCGCCGCGAATATCGCCGACGTGCGCATCGTCGAGCACGGCGCTGCGTGGCGGGACGCCCGGTGGAGAGACGTTGGTTGGCGTGGACATGATGCACCCCGTGGCAAATATTGTTTATCTGACTTGACCGCCGTCCGGCCCGCGGATGACCGCATGCGCGCGCTTGGCGACAGGCGCGCGCGCACGGCCGACTGCGAGGCGGCGGCAGAACCAGACGGCGGACGCACGGCGGCATCACGCCATCTGGGGCGGATCGAGGTGCACGTTTGAGTGACTGCGAAGTACTACGGCGCGCACCGCTTGCCTGGGTGACAAACGGCGGCGTTGAAAAGGCGCGGACGTGAGTCGCTCAGGCGGAAATTTCGTTCGAAGGTCGACTACTGCAAGTGTCCAAGGCATTCGCCCAATCGTTGAAGATTGTGGATTTTATGGACCGCTTCAAAACCGCGTCAAGCGATGAATGTCCGTTGCGCGAAAATAATTCCGGCTCGCGTGGCGCTGAAATGTTTGCCCTTGAAGGCACGCGCGCGAACCTTTCAACGCGCGGCGTCGCCGTGCATACGAAGCGCGGACTTCAAAAACCTCAGGCGCGTTTCGTTTATTCGGTGGATCGCACGCACGAGGCGCGCGACGGATGCGGACCGGGACGGAGGATCGTATGGTGACGGACATTTCGCTGCGCGGCGCTGCGAAGCGCGTCGGCTGAGCGCGAGGCCGGTGCGCCGATGGCCAGCAACGATGCCGTAGCGCAGAAGCCGCTCGCGAGCGTCGACACGCCGCTCGGCGACGACCTGCGCTTTCTGAGCCTTTCCGCGTGCGCGGAACTCGGGCGCATGCCACGCATCGAGTTGACGCTCGTCTCGAAGCGCGCGGACCTCGACTTCAGCCGGATCCTCGGCAAGCGCGTGAGCGTGTCGCTCAACGTGCCGAAGGCGAAGCCGCGCGTGTTCGCCGGCTATGTCGTGGGCTTCCGGCAAGCGGGCATGCGCGGACGGCTCCACATCTACGAGGCGGCGGTGCGGCCGTGGCTGTGGCTGCTCTCGCGGCGCAGCAATTGCCGCATCTTTCAGAACAAGACGGTCGAAGAGATCGTGAAGGCCGTGTTCGCCGATCCCGTCTACAAAGGGCTCGAATTCGGCGAGATCAAATGGAAGGCGAGCACGCGCGCGCATCCGCCGCGCGAATACTGCGTGCAGTATCGCGAATCGGACTTCAACTTCGTGAGCCGGTTGCTCGAAGACGAAGGCATCTACTACTGGTTTCAGGACAAGGATGGCAAGGAGTCGCTGATCCTGACCGATACGCTCGCCGCGCACGAGAGCGTCGCGGGCTGCGAATCGCTGCCGTACGGCGCGGTGCAGGCGGCGGCGCCCGACATCGAATTCGTCAGCGAGTGGCGCACGCATCGCGCGATCGAAACGCATAACTGGCTGCTCACCGATTACGACTTCAAGCACCCGTCGCGGCCGCTGCAGAAGCAGGCCGCGAAGCACATGCAGGGCTTCGACGCGTTCTCCGGGCTCGAACATTTCGACTATCCGGGCGGCTATGTGGAAGCGGATCACGGCGAGAGCCGCGCGAAGTCGCGTGCGGACGAATGGCGCATCGAAGGCAGCGTGCCCGACGATCCCGGCATCAACTGGCATCAGGTCGAGGCGCGCACCAACAGCAAGAACGTGCGCGCGGGCGCGCTGCTCAAGCTGACGCGGCATCCGCGCGCGGACCAGAACACGCAATATCTCGTGACGCGCACGCGTTACGAGATCGAACTCGCCGATTACGAAGCCTTCGACGGCGCGCAGGCGAATCGCTGCGAATGCTGGTTCTCCGCGATCGACGCGAAGCAGGCGTTCGCGCCCGCCCGCACGGCGCGCAAGCCGTTCGTGCAGGGACCGCAGACGGCGGTCGTGGTCGGGCCGGGGGGCGACGAAATCTACACCGATCAATATGGCCGCGTGAAAGTGCAGTTTTTCTGGGACCGGCAGGGCAAGCGCGACGAGAACAGTTCGTGCTGGATCCGCGTATCGCAGCCTTGGGCGGGGAAGGGCTGGGGCGCCATCGCGATTCCGCGCATGGGCCAGGAAGTGATCGTCGATTTTCTCGAAGGCGATCCCGACCGGCCGATCATCACGGGACGCGTCTACAACGCCGAACAGATGCCGCCTTACGATCTGCCCGCGAACATGACGCAGTCGGGCATCAAGAGCCGGTCGAGCAAGGGCGGAAGCGGCGCGAACTGCAACGAACTGCGTTTCGAGGACAAGAAGGGCGCCGAGCAGGTGCTCATTCATGCCGAGAAGAATCAGGACATCGAAGTCGAGAACGACGAGACGCACTGGGTCGGGCATGACCGCAAGAAGAACATCGATCACGACGAAACGACGGTCGTCAAGCACGACCGCACCGAAACCGTGGGCAACAACGAGAAGATCGACGTCGTGATGAACCGCACGGAAACGGTCGGCGTAAACGAGAGCATCACGATCGGCGCGAACCGCACCAAGACCGTGAAGGCGAGCGAGACCGCGACGGTTCTCCTGCAACGCACGCACAGCGTGGGCATCAACGAGACGATTACCGTCGGCGCGGCGCAGGAGGTGACGATCGGCGCGTTCCAGGTGGTGACGGTCGGCGCGTATCACACGGAGACGATCGGTGCGAGTCAGACGGTCAGCGTCGGCTCCGGCCAGACCGTCACGGTGGGTTCGGATCAGACCGTGAGCGTCGGCGGCAACCAGGCGACGAGCGTAACGGGCGATCAGTCGCTCAGCGTCGGCGGCGGGCAGACGGTGTCGGTCGCGAAGGACGCGAGCGAGTCGATCGACGGCGCGCAGTCGAGCACGGTGGCGAAAGGGCGCACGACGTCCGTCGGCGAGGATGACGCGCTCAAGGTGGGCAAGAACCTCACGATCAACGCGGACGAATCGATCAGTCTCGTTACGGGCGATGCCAGCATCGTCATGAAGAAGGACGGCACGATCCAGATCAAGGGCAAGGACATCAGCGTCAAGGGCAGCGGCAAGATCAGCGTGACGGCGGATAGCGACATCGTGATGAAGGGAAGCAAGATTCTTCAGAACTAGCGCGCCATGGTTCCCGTTTCGAGCGGCGATGCGATGACCGTTCGACATGGCCCGACACGACCGGCCTTCCCGCGTCCGGCAAGTCTTATATAAGACATAAGACATAAGACGTTTGACGCAACGCAGCGTCGCAATTAGAATAGCGGGCAACGCAGTGCCCAGAACATCCCGGCTTGTTTGCAAAGCCTTCACTGAAACGCAAAGGCAACGGTCCCCCCATGCTGGAAAACTTTCGTGCTCATGTAGCCGCGCGCGCCGCGCTCGGCATTCCTCCGCTGCCGCTGACGGCGCAGCAGACCGCCGAACTGGTCGAGCTGCTGACGAACCCGCCCGCAGGCGAAGAGCAGGCTCTGCTCGATCTCATTACCAACCGCGTGCCCGCCGGTGTGGACGAAGCCGCGCGCGTCAAGGCGGGCTTTCTTGCCGCCGTGGCCAAGGGCGAGACCGCCTGCGCGCTGATCTCGCGCGCGCACGCCACCGAGCTGCTCGGCACGATGCTGGGCGGCTACAACATTCAGCCGCTGATCGAATTGCTCTCCGACGCCGAAGTCGGCACGGTGGCAGCGAACGCGCTGAAGAAAACCCTGCTGATGTTCGACCAGTTCCACGACGTCAAGGAACTGGCCGACAAGGGCAATGCCAACGCGCGCGCCGTGCTGCAAAGCTGGGCCGACGCCGAATGGTTCACGAGCCGTCCGGAAGTGCCGCAGAGCCTGACCATCACCGTGTTCAAGGTGACGGGCGAAACCAACACCGACGACCTCTCGCCCGCGCCGGACGCCACCACGCGCCCCGACATCCCGCTGCATGCGCTCGCCATGCTGAAGAACGCGCGTCCCGGCATCACGCCGGAAGAAGACGGCAAGCGCGGTCCGGTCAAGTTCATCGAATCGCTGAAAGAGAAGGGCCATCTGGTCGCGTATGTGGGCGACGTGGTCGGCACGGGTTCGTCGCGCAAATCGGCCACCAACTCGGTGCTGTGGTTCACGGGCGAAGACATTCCGTTCATCCCGAACAAGCGTTTCGGCGGCGTGTGCCTGGGCGGCAAGATCGCGCCGATCTTCTACAACACGATGGAAGATGCCGGCGCACTGCCGATCGAACTCGACGTGTCGAAGATGGAAATGGGCGACGTCGTCGAACTGCGTCCGTACGAGGGCAAGGCGCTGAAGAACGGCGAAGTGATCGCCGAGTTCCAGGTCAAGTCCGACGTGCTGTTCGACGAGGTGCGCGCCGGCGGCCGCATTCCGCTGATCATCGGCCGCGGACTGACGGCGAAGGCGCGTGAAGCGCTGGGTCTGGCTCCGTCGACGCTGTTCCGCCTGCCGCAGCAGCCGGCCGACAGCGGCCGTGGCTTCTCGCTCGCCCAGAAGATGGTCGGCCGCGCGTGCGGTCTGCCGGAAGGCCAAGGCGTGCGTCCGGGCACGTATTGCGAACCGAAGATGACCTCGGTCGGCTCGCAGGACACCACCGGCCCGATGACCCGCGACGAACTGAAAGACCTGGCGTGCCTCGGCTTCTCGGCCGACCTCGTGATGCAGTCGTTCTGCCACACGGCGGCTTATCCGAAGCCCGTCGACGTGAAGACGCATCAAACGCTGCCGAACTTCATCAGCAACCGTGGCGGCATCGCGCTGCGTCCAGGCGACGGCGTGATCCACTCGTGGCTGAACCGCATGCTGCTGCCGGACACCGTCGGCACCGGCGGCGACTCGCACACGCGCTTCCCGATCGGCATCAGCTTCCCGGCGGGCTCGGGTCTCGTCGCCTTCGCGGCCGCCACCGGCACGATGCCGCTCGACATGCCGGAGTCGGTGCTCGTGCGCTTCAAGGGCAAGATGCAGCCGGGCGTCACGCTGCGCGATCTCGTCAACGCGATCCCGCTGTACGCGATCAAGGCGGGCACGCTGACCGTGGCCAAGCAGGGCAAGAAGAACATTTTCTCGGGCCGCATCCTCGAGATCGAAGGTCTGCCGGATCTGAAGGTCGAGCAGGCGTTCGAACTGTCGGATGCATCCGCCGAGCGTTCGGCCGCCGGTTGCACGGTGCATCTGAACAAGGAACCGATCATCGAGTACCTCAACAGCAACATCACGCTGCTGAAGTGGATGATCGCGCAGGGCTATCAGGACCCGCGCAGCCTGCAGCGCCGCATCAAGGCGATGGAAGCATGGCTCGCCGATCCGCAACTGCTGCAACCGGATGCGGATGCCGAATACGCCGCCGTCATCGAAATCGATCTGGCCGACGTTCACGAGCCGATCGTGGCCTGCCCGAACGATCCGGACGACGTGAAGACGCTGTCGGACGTGGCCGGCGCGAAGATCGACGAGGTGTTCATCGGTTCGTGCATGACGAACATCGGTCACTTCCGCGCGGCGTCCAAGCTGCTCGAAGGCAAGCGCGACATTCCCGTCAAGCTGTGGGTCGCGCCGCCGACCAAGATGGACCAGAAGCAACTGACGGAAGAAGGTCACTACGGCGTGTTCGGCACGGCGGGCGCGCGCACCGAAATGCCGGGCTGCTCGCTGTGCATGGGCAATCAGGCGCAGGTGCGCGAAGGCGCGACGGTTATGTCGACGTCGACGCGCAACTTCCCGAATCGTCTCGGCAAGAACACGAACGTGTATCTCGGCTCGGCGGAATTGGCGGCCATCTGCTCGCGTCTGGGCAGAATTCCGACGAAGGAAGAGTACATGGCCGACATGGGCGTGCTCAACGCCAATGGCGACAAGATCTATCAGTACATGAACTTCGACCAGATCGAAGACTTCAAGGAAGTCGCCGACACCGTGCAGATGTAAGCGTGCTGTCGGGCTACGGCGAGCGGTTTCGTCGTAGCGTCGCGCAATGGCGCCGCGGGCTGAACGCCCGCGGCGCTTTTTTTTGCGCGAGGGTCGTCGAATGGATTACCTCATATGTGCGCGCCCGTTTTCTACGCGCGTTCACTTCTTCGCCCCGTATGTCGGCGACGCCAGAGTTTCATGATGACCTTATAGGCGACGATGGCCACAAGCAGGTCGACTGTCGTCATGGACAGAATGTAGAGCATCTCCGCATCCTCGACGCCCACTGAGTCAGCGATGACGAGCAGGACGTGCTGTTGCGATTCGGTCATCGGCAACGGATAAGTGTGCACGTAACGCACCGCCAATAGAAACAGGCCGCTGAAAAGCGCTACCTTGATTAGCTTACGGACAAGTGTTGCCAACAGTGATCACCTCGATCCAGCCATACGCTTGCAGTCCGGAAGTGCCTGCCGCAATGGATGTCGTCTGTAAAAGGGCTTGGCGAAGTCGTTGAAAATCTGCCCGGCTCTTCAGCGTAATGCAACCATATGAAACGCCTTGGCCACCGATCGGGTGAAGGCGAAAGTTGCCGCGCTTGATTCCATTTACCCAAGTCCAGTCATCGATCAGCCCGTCATCCCGGTAAAGAGCAAACCAGTCGCCGTGGCTGGATGGATTCCCGGTTACAGTGTTCCATGCGTCTTTCGCCCACGCTTGAGCTTGAGATTTGATCCCGCCGGCCGGACGCTCCACGATCCAATATTTGCCGGCAGGGATAGGGCCTGCTCCGCGCATCGCAGTGCAACCCCCGCGGTTGCGATAGTTATCGTTCCCGGAAAACGCCTGAAACGCCCCGACACCAGCCATGACAAGCGTCAGCATCGGCGCATTATCGACCACGAACTTGCCCCGCAGAGCCATCTCGTTCCCCCGAGCCTAGCGTTCCGTCCACGCGTCGGAGAACTTGATGTTGCCGTCCAGGTAGTGCCAGGTGATGTTGTCATACATGAGCGATACGGCCTCGACGTGATTGAGCGGGCTCATGCTGGCGATCTTCGTGTTCGCGAAACCGGGATGAACGCCGGCCACTTTCACGCCCTCCAGCAGCATCGTGAAGTAGTTTTCCTCCCGGCCCGCGTCATTGATCCGATAGAACCTGATCTCGGCAGATCGAAGCGTTTGCCCTTTGGCAACCGCTTTGTACAGATACGGGCTGGCCGCATCGAACTCTTTTTCGATCGACATGGGCGCGTGTATGCGCGTGCCGGTAATCCTGCCGGCGTTGCCATCGACCGGAAGCGTCAGGCCGTGTCCAAAGCCGATGATCTCGATGCTGCCCTCGCGCCCTTGCACGGAGACACTGCCCTTGATCGGCGAACCGCCATCGTCCTTCAGCCACATGTATGCGGGAATCGGCATGGTTGTTTCGCTTAATTCGTTGGGAAGCCGAAACAATGGAGCAAGACACATCAACAGCGCAATACGCTTTTTCTTAACAAGGTCGATTGAGTGGCGAAGTAGACAGCGCATGATTTTGTCGCCGTCGCGGACGAAAACGAGCCGCCCCGATATCATCCCCAATCCATCAGCCCAACCCTGCCGACATCCATGGAAAAAGCTTTCAGCGACGCCGATCGCGAAGCCGTCTACCGCGCGATCCGCGAGCGTCGCGACATGCGTCACTTCGTCGGCGATCCGGTGTCGCCGCACGTCATGCAGCGCCTCATCGACGCCGCGCTGCACGCGCCGAGCGTCGGCTTCATGCAGCCGTGGCGCATCCTGCGCATTACCTGCGCGAACCTACGCGCGCGGTTGCGCGATGCGGTCGAACGTGAACGCGTGCTGACCGCCGATGCGCTCGGCGAACGCCGCGATTCGTTCATGCGGCTCAAGGTGGAAGGATTGCGCGAGTGCGCCGAAGTGCTGGTGATGGCGCTGATGGACGGCCGCGAGCATCATGTCTTCGGACGGCGCACGCTGCCCGAGATGGACCTCGCTTCCGTCGCGTGCGCGATCCAGAACATGTGGCTCGCGGCGCGTGCCGAAGGGCTGGGAATGGGCTGGGTCTCGCTGTTCGATCCCGTGGAAGTCGCCGCGCTGCTCGACATGCCCGCCGGCGCGCGGCCCGTGGCCATTCTTTGCGTCGGGCATGTCGAACGCTTCTACGATGCGCCGATGCTCGAAAGCGAGCGTTGGGCGGCGCGCCGTTCGACAGAGGAATGCGTCTTCGAGAATACGTGGCCGTCTCGGAAGGACGGATGAATTTTTTCGCGATATCTGTCCATCGGCGCACGGCCCGCGCGTCATCGTGATGGCGCCCGGATGATCCGGCCGCATCGACCTTGTGACGGAGGCTCACATGCACTATCTGCTGATGATCTATTCGGACGAAAACCGCTGGAACCAGATGACCGACAGCGAGCGGCAGCAGGGCGTCGCCGCGTATCAGGCGTACACGGAATCGTTGAAGAAGGCGGATGCGCTCGTCGGCGCGAACCGGCTGCAGCACACGAGCACGGCCACGACGGTGCGGCTCGTCGACGGGAAACCGCAAGTGCTCGACGGGCCGTTTTCCGATACGAAGGAGCAGCTCGCCGGCTATTACCTGATCGACGTGCCCAATCTCGACGCGGCGATCGCGTGGGCGTCGCGCTGTCCCGGCGCGGCGCACGGCCTCATGGAAGTGCGTCCGGTGTGGACCGCGCCTTACGATGCGCCATCCGCCGGATGAGCGAGCCCGCTGACGGCGCAAGCGCGGTAGCGGAATTGGTCGCGCGACGCAGTTACGGCAAGCTCGTCGCGCTGCTGGCGATGCGTACGCGCGACGTCGCCGCAGCCGAGGACGCGCTCGCCGACGCGTTCGCGGCCGCGCTCGCGGACTGGCCGAAGCGCGGCTGCCCGGCGAATCCCGAAGCGTGGCTGATGACGGTGGCGCGCCGCCGGGCGATCGACGGCGCGCGCCATCGCCGGGTCGGTGAAGACGTCGCGCATCAACTGACGATTCTCTCCGGCGAAATCGACGAGCACGAAGCCGGCGCATTGCCCGACCGGCGGCTCGGGCTGCTGTTCGCGTGCACGCATCCCGCGCTCGAGGCCGCGATCCGCACGCCGCTGATGCTGCAAGTGGTGCTCGGGCTCGAAGCGAAGACGATCGCTTCCGCGTTTCTCATGTCGCCCGCCGCGATGAGCAAACGCCTCGTGCGCGCGAAGAACAAGATCCGCGAAGCCGGCATTCCGTTCAGCGTGCCGGAGCGCGAAGACTTGCCGGGCCGTCTCGACGCGGTGCTCGAAGCCGTGTACGCGGTGTATGCCGAAGGATGGACGGATCCGCTCGGCGGCGATGCCGCGCGGCGCGATCTGACCGGCGAGGCGCTGTTTCTCGCGCATCTGCTCGTCGACTTGCTGCCCGATGAACCGGAGACGCTCGGCCTTCTTGCGCTGATGCTCTACGCCCAGGCGCGATGCGACGCTCGACGCGATGCGGCCGGCGACTACGTGCCGCTGTCGGCTCAGGATCCGTCGACATGGAACGCGCCGATGATCGACGCAGCCGACAGGCTGCTGCGGCGCGCGAACGCTTTCAACGCGATCGGACGGTTTCAGCTGGAGGCCGCGTTGCAGTCGGCGCATGTGCATCGCTGCCGCACGCATCGGCCGAACTGGGACGAGATCGTGCAGCTCTACGATGCGCTGTTCGGGATCGCGGCGTCGCCGGTGGTGGCGGTGAACCGCGCGCTCGCGCTGGCGGAACGCGACGGCGCGCGGGCGGCGCTCGATGCGCTCGCGCCCTACGCGGACGATCCGCGCCTCGCCGACTATCAGCCGTATTGGGCGGCGCGCGCCGATCTGCTCGCTCGCGCCGGCGCGACGGACGAGGCGCTCGCCGCCTACGATCTCGCGATCGGACTGGAGCGCGATCCGGCGGTGCGCCGGTTCTTGCAGCGCAGGCGCGCCGCGGTGTCAGCGGGCGGGCGATGAACGCTCGGTTCCAGGCGTCGCGGGCTGCGCCGCGTTTCGCACATGCGTCAGATCGACCACGTTGGTTCCGTCGCCGTGATCGTATCCATCGATGTGGGGCAGCGCCGGCACGGTGTCGTCCTTCTCCAGCCAGTTGTCGCTCTTGTACGTGGCCGAGCGCGCCTGCATGTAGCCGTAGCGATCCGCGGCGATCGCCTGAAGCTGCGACGCGTCGCGAACGATCACCGGCCTCAGGAAGATCAGAAGGTTCGTCTTCTGCCGGCTTTTCGTCTCGTGCCTGAATAGCGATCCGAGCACCGGAATCTTCGAAAGCCACGGGATTCGGGAATTGCCGTTCGTGTAGTTGTCGCTGATCAGTCCGCCGAGCACGACGATCTGGCCGTCGTCCGCGAGAATGGTCGTCTGCAGCGAGCGCTTGTCGATGCTGTAGCCGCCCGCCTGATCCGCCGTGCCGTTCTGCACGCTCGAATCTTCCTGATAGACCTGCAGCGTCAGCGTTCCGCCCTGATTGATCTGCGGCTTGACGTTCAGCATCACGCCGACATCCTTGCGGTCGTACGTGTTGAACGCCGATACCGATGACGAGCTCGTCGTGTTCGTCGAATAAGACCCGGACTCGATGGGAACATTGGTGCCGACGAGAATGCGCGCCTCGTGATTGTCGAGCGTGACGAGGCTCGGCGTCGACAGCACGTTGACATCCGAGTTCGACTGCAATGCGCGGAACAGGCCCTTGGTGCCGAGGATATTGCCGAATCCCGCGACCAGGCCGACGTTCGTCGTGGTCGCGGCGACGGACTGCAGCCCCGCAGCCGTCAGCCATTCGATGCCGAATTCGCCTTCCTTGTCGGAAGCCACTTCGATGATGAGCGATTCGATATACACCTGAACCTTGCGCTGATCGAGCCGCGCTATCACGGTGGCGAGGTTTCTGAACACCGGTTCGGGCGCGGTGATGATGAGCGAATTCGTGGACACGTCCGCGACGACTTCGCCGCTTCCTTGCTCGTCCTTGTCATCGCCCGAGCGCGATTGCATCCCGCCGAAAGGGCTTTTCGAGGAAGACGCCGACGATGACGTCGCGCTCACCGACGATGCCGAATCCGTGCCGCCCGGCAGCGGCGGCAGCGTGCCGTTGCTGCTCGGAAGCCCCGACGAGCTTTGATTGCCGCCGCCGTTGCCCGAGCCCGATTGCGAATCGCCGCCGCCTGTCTGGCCGAGAATCCGTCGCAGCGTCTTGGCGATATCGGTGGCGTCGGCGTTGCGCAGGCTGACGATATGAATGTTGCCCGGCGCGCGCGTCGGCGTGTCCAGCTTGACGATCAGCGATTCGGCGTCGGACAGCCGCGCGGCGCCGCTCGACCGAAGCACGACCGCGTTGCTTCTCGCGTCCGGCGTGACGACGACCTTCTGCGTCGGATCGCTGTTGCCGATGCCGTTCAGATCCAGCAACTTCTGCGCTTGTTGCGAGACGGCCGTCGCATCCGCGAAATTGAGCTGCACGACCGCGATATGCGGGCTCGACGCCCCTTCGATGCCCGCGATGATCGACGCGATCCTGCGCACGTTATCCGCATAATCGGTCACGATCAGCGTGTTGTTGCTCGGGTTGGCGGCAATCGTGTTGTTCGGGGAAATCAGCGGCCGCAGCGTCGGCAGGATACTGTTCGCGGACTCCCTGCGAAGCTGAAATACCTGCGTGACGATCTGATCGCCCTTCGCGACGGGCTGATTGCCGACATAGGTCGGCACGCCCTGAACCTTCGCTTCCGATTCCGGCACGACCTTGAGTACGCCGTGATCCTGCAATAGCGCGAAGCCCTGCATACGCAATGCGGATTGCAGCGTCTTGAGCGCTTCGTCTTCGGGAACCGGATTCTCGGAGACGAGATCCAGTTGTCCCTTCACGCGCGGATCGACGATGATCGTCTTGCCCGTGGCGAGTCCGATCGCGCGCACGACCTCGTTTATATCGGCATGCGAAAAATTCATCACGACGGCGGCGAACGGCACACGCGGATACGCAACGAGGAAAGTCATCCCCGCGACGAATGCGGTTCTTGCAAGAGATCGCGACAGGGCGCGGCGAAAACGGTCTTGGATCGGGAGAGTTGTCAAATCGGCGGGCGATGTAGTTGGCTTCAGCGCAGACAGGAAATACACGCAAAAAAGCGCGCTGCGGGGACTATACGTGCCGTTCGATGACTAAAGGACTACAGGTAAGGTTTCGATAGGATTGCAGATCCGTTCAAGGCGCGCGATGACGTTCCACTATCACAAGATGTTTCGCAATCCTTCTTTAGAGCGAAGGCACTCGCACCGATCGACGACACAACCTGTTTCCCGGAGAAATAGTTGGTAAGAAGATCGTCGCGTGCGAGTGCCCGGCGCGCTTACTTGGCCGCGCCGACGAGCTTGAACGAGTCGAAAGCGGGATCGATGGGCGTGTGGCCGATATGCGTCAGCGCTTCCGCGACGAGCGGCTCGCACGCGCTGTAGTCGGAGTTCATGCTGTCGACGTGCGCCTGGGGAAAGTTCACGGACAGCACCTTGCCGCCCCAGCGTTCGGTGGTCGCGGTCATGCTGCACTTGCCGGCGCCGCCGATCTTCAGATCGAGCAGGATCACGTTCATTTCGAACGCCGCATCCGAATTCGAGAAGTTCCACTGCATCACCATGCGGTCGCCCGGCGTATTCGTATCCACGAGTTTCATCGTCTTGTCGGGAATGCCGACCGCCGCGACGAGATCGAGAACATTCGATCCGATGAGCGCGCCGGAATCGCTGCGCGCCTCATGTGTCCGGTAAGCCGCGCATCCGGAAAACAGCGTCACGAACAGCAGAAAAATCAGGGTAAAAGGCCGCACGACAACTCCTCCGTCGAAGTAGATGGAATCCCGCAATTGGAAGAAATGCAGAGTGGGCGCCGTGAAAACGGGCGCGCAGACGGGAACCAGCAAGAAGGCGACCCAGGCGGCCGCGCGGCGCGTTTGTCTCTCGCCGATTGCCTTTCGGAATATTTCGCGGCGGTCCGCGTGAGGTATTAACTACCGCTTCATCAACGTCCATCGGGCAAAGTCGCCGCGACGGGCATCAAGAATCCGTTTGCGCCGCCGACATATCGTGCATGGCCTCCGGTGCCACACACGAATAGCCCCCGCGAATTGCGAGGCTCATCACCGCCGGACGCCGCAACGTCAAAGATGCGCGCGCAGCCAGTCCCATGCGAGCGGCCCGCAGATCACGCCCCACGTAAGCAAGCCGATGACGATGGCCACCGTGACCGCCGCGCTGCCGCAGTCCTTGGCGCGTCCGGAGAGTTCGTGACGTTCGAGCGAAATGCGGTCGATCGCCGCCTCGATGCTCGAATTGATCAGCTCGACGAGCAGCACGAGCAGCACCGAGGCCGCGAGCAGCACGCGCTCGGCGGCGCCCACGGGCACGGCGAACGCGATCGGCAGCAGCACGGCCGCGACGCACACCTCCTGGCGAAACGCGCTCTCCTCGCGCCAGGTCGCGGCGATGCCGTCGCGCGAATGGCGCAACGCGAAAAGGCCGCGCAGCAGGCCGCTGCGCTTGACTGCGGGCTTCGCGGTCCGCTCGGCGTGGCCGGATTTTTCGGATGCGGAAGACGTAGCGGATGAAGAACGGGATCGAACCATGTCGCGATGTGGCGCTTTTTTTGATGAAGGACGGCTGTGGTGATACAAATTGTCACAAATTATGCTACTGTTGCGTCCGCTTTTCAGCGGCAAAGGCGCGTCATCGCACAGACCGGCGCGATGAACGCAGCAGCCGCACGACCGCACCCGCGTCGCGGATCACGCACGCCCCGACGCCTCGCTTCGTGCATCGCACGCTTGCCCCGATTCTTTCCCGCTCTTGCTGCATTCGTCCCGGTTGCCGCGCGCGCCGCTCGCCTGGCGATCCGATTGTCGTTGCGCCTCCGTCACGATGCCATAGCGGGCAGCGCGGCGCGCGGCCGTGAATTCCGTAGCTGACTCGCCGATGAAACCAGTCGTCTCGTTCTGCCTCTCGCTGGCGATGGCCGCCAGTGCGCTTTTCGCCGGCGTCTGCGCCGAAGCGGCGCCGCCGGCCGTCAATCCGGACGCCGCTGCCAGCGCCGACGCCGGCTCGATCCACGTCCCGTTCTCCGCGCTCGGCGCGTATCAGCCGATGCATCTGCGCGGCCTCGAAGATACGCGCTCGATCGTGCTCGGCGTGCGGCTCGACCGCGTCGTGACCGGCGCGCGCCTGCGTCTGCGCTACACCTACTCGCCCGCGCTCCTGTTCGCGCTGTCGCACGTCAAGGTGTCGATCAACGGCGAAGCGATCGCCACCGTTCCGTTCGACAAGGAGCACGCCGGCGCGATGCTCACGCAGGACATCCCGCTCGATCCGCGCCTGCTCACGGACTACAACCAGTTCGGGCTGCGCTTCATCGGCCATTACACGCTCGATCATTGCGAGGATCCGGCGAACACGGCGCTGTGGGCCGACATCAGCCCGACGAGCGAATTCATCCTCGATACCGCGCCGATCAGGCTGCCGAACGATCTCGCGCTGCTGCCCGCGCCGTTCTTCGATGCGCGCGATGTGAGCCGTCTCACGCTGCCGTTCGTGCTGCCCGCATCGCCGGACAGCGCGACGCTCAAGAGCGCGGGCGTGCTCGCGTCGTGGTTCGGCGCGCTCGCGGATTACCGTCAGGCGCGCTTCCCGGCGATGAACACGCTGCCCCCGAACGACCACGCGGTCGTCGTCGGCACGCGCGCGCAATTGCCGGCGGGTCTCGCGCTGCCCGATATCGACGGGCCGACGATTCTCGTCGCCGACAATCCGGCGTCCAAGGATCGCAAGCTGCTCGTCGTGACCGGCCGCAACGGCGCCGAAGTCGACGATGCCGCGTATGCGCTCGTGCTCGGCCGCACGGCGATGTCCGGCGATGCGGCGAAGGTCGCGCATGTCGACATCGGCCAGCCGCGCGAACCGTACGACGCGCCGCGCTGGATGCCGACGAATCGCCCGGTGCAGTTCAAGGAACTCGTCGACGACGTGTCGCAGCTTCAGGTCGCGGGCAGCGAGCCGGAGCCGATCCGCCTGAACCTGCGCGTGCCCGCCGATCTGTTCTCGTGGAACAGCGTCGGCGTGCCGCTCAACCTCAAGTACCGGTACACCGCGCCTACGGTGCAGAACAACTCCGCGCTCGCCATCGACATCAACGAGCAACTCGTGAAGTCGTTCCGGCTGCCGCCCGCCAAAACCGATGACACGCAAGGCCGCCTGCAATTGCCGCTGCTTTCGGGCGCGCCGGGCGGCACGGCCAACGCGCTGGACATTCCGGCGTTTCGCGTCGGCAGTTCGAACCAGCTGCAATTGCGCTTCAACCTCGATTCGCAGAAGCAGGGCCTGTGCGCGGGCGTGCCGACCAACCCGGCGCGGGCGGCGGTCGACCCGGATTCGACCATCGACTTCTCCGGCTTCGTGCATTACGCGCAACTGCCGAATCTCGCGTACTTCGCGAACAGCGGTTTTCCGTTCACGCGCTACGCCGATCTGTCGCAGACGGCCATCGTGATTCCCGCGCGTCCCGCCAATGCCGAGATCGAAGCGATGCTGACGATGCTCGGCCACATGGGCCAGTGGACCGGCTTTCCGAGCCTGCGCGTGACCATCGCGCGTCCGGACGATGTGCCCGCGCTCGCGCAGAAGGATCTGCTCGTGATCGGCGGCGCGCCGTCGTCGCCGGTGTTTTCGCGCTGGCACGATGCGCTGCCGCTGTCGATCGCGGGTTCGGCTGCGGGAACGCCGTCGAAGGAGGGCATCGCGCGGGCGTCGTTCTCGGTCGGCGAGCATTGGCGCGATGGCGCGCGCGTCACGCACGGCGGCGCATCGCTGGATCAGAACGGGCCGCTCGCGGCGCTGATGGGCTTCCAGTCGCCCGGAACGAAGGGGCGCAGCATCGTCGCGCTCGCGGCGACCGGCGACGGCCATCTCACCGATCTGCTCGACGTGCTCGAACGCGCGGATCGCCTGTCGCAGATTCAGGGCGATGTCGCGCTCGTGCGGCACGGCGGCGTGGACAGCGCGCGCGTCGGCGAGACGTATGTCGTCGGCTACGTGCCGTGGTACGCGAAGCTGTGGGGCCACGCGATCCGTCATCCGGCGCTGCTCGGCCTCGCCGGCGCGCTGGCGGGCCTGCTGCTCGCGATCGCGGCGTTCGCGGCGCTGCAGGAACTGGCCGCGCGGCGCCGGGGTATCTGAGCGATGAAGGCTTCGGGCGTAAAGCGCGCGATCGTGTCCGGCGCGCTCGTCGTGTTCGGCGCGAATGCAGCAGCGACGGATCTGGCGTCGCCATCGGCGTGCATGGATTCGTGGCCGCGCTGGGACGCCTTCAAACGCGACTTCATTTCGAAGGAAGGCCGCGTGATCGACGTCGGTTCCGCCGACGAGCGCACGGTCTCCGAAGGCCAGTCCTACGCGCTTTTCTTCGCGCTCGTCGCGAACGACCGCGCGAGCTTCGACACGATTCTCCACTGGACCGAAGACCGGCTCGCGCGGGGCGATCTCACGTCGCGCCTGCCCGCGTGGCTCTGGGGCCGCGACGACGCCGGCACGTTGCGCGTGCTCGACGGCAACGCGGCGTCCGATGCGGACTTGTGGATCGCCTACGCGCTCCTCGAAGCGGGCCGCGCGTGGGGCGAGCGCAGCTACACGGCGCGCGGCGCATCGCTTGCGAAGCGCGTGCTCGACGAGGAAACGGCCACGCTGCCCGGCCTCGGCCTCACGCTCTTGCCCGGACCTCTGGGTTTTCATCCGTCAGCCGATACGTGGCGCGTCAATCCGAGCTACGCGCCGCTGCAGGTGATTCGCGGCATCGGCGCGAGCCTGCCCGATGACGCGCGCTGGACGCGGCTCGCGGCATCGAGCGCACGCATGCTGATCGACACCGCGCCGCAGGGCTTTGCGCCGGACTGGGCGCTGTATCGCGCGAACCGGGGTTTCGAGCCCGACGAAGAGACGCACGCCGAAAGCGCCTATAACGCGATCCGCGTGTATCTGTGGGCGGGCATGCTCGCATCCGACGATGAAGCGCGCGCGCGCCTCCTCGCGCATTTCGCGCCGTTCGCCGCGTATATCGACGCGCACGGCGCGCCGCCCGAGCGCATCGACACGCGCGACGGCAAGCCCGGCCCGAACGACGGCAACGCGGGTTTCTCCGCCGCCGCCGTGCCGTTTCTCGACGCCATCGGACGCCCCGAACTCGCGGATGCGCAAGCGGCGCGCGCGGCGGGGGCATCGGCGCCGGGGTACTACACGAGCGTGCTGACGCTCTTCGGCCTCGGCTGGCGCGAGGGCCGCTATCGATTCGCGGGCGACGGAACGTTGCGCACGGCGGCATCGGCATGCGGAGCGGCGAAATGAAGCGCGCGCCCCGGACGAAGGCGACGTTGCTGCGCGCGGCGCTGATGTCGGCGAGCGTCGTGTGCGCGACGCAGACGCATGCCAGCGAGGCATCGACGGACGCGCTCGCCGAGCGTCTTTACGGCACCGCGCGCGCGTGGGCCAACAAGCATCGCGACGATCTCGCGTTGCAGGCGATCGACAAGGCGCTGCTCATCGCGCCGGACGATCCGCGTCTGAACGCCGAGCTCGTGCGTATCCAGTTGCGGCTCGGCCAGGCGCAAAAGGCGCAGGCCACGCTCGCGCGCATGAAAACGCGCGCGCCCAATGCGGCGCTCACGCAGCAAGTCGACGACGAATATCGCGTCGCGGTCAGCGGCCGTCAGGAAATGGCGGCGATCCGCCTGCTCGCACGCAGCGGCCAGTCGGACGAGGCCGCGCGCCGCGTGAGCGCACTCTTTGCGCACGGCGCGCCGTCGGGCCCGCTCGGCGCGGAGTACTACCAGATCATCGCCGCGACGCCCGCGCGACGTGCCGAAGCGCTCGCGGCCTTGCACCGGCGCATCGCGGACGATCCCGCCGACGTCGATTCCGCGCTCGTCCTCGCGCGTCTGCTCAACAGCAGCGACGCGACCCGCGCCGAAGCGAACCGCATCGCATGGAATCTCGCCACGCGCACCGACACCGACCGCAACACCGCGCTCGACGTCTGGCGTCACGTACTGCAATCGGCGGGCGCGGACACGGCCTATCGGCAGGCGCTGCGCGCGTACCTCGAACTCGTGCCCGACGACACCGAGTTCAAGGATCGCGCCGATCTGCTCGACGCGCGCATCGAAGCGCAGCGCAAGCTCGAACGCGATCCCGATTACATCGCCCGGCAGCGCGGTCTGGCGGCGCTCGCTCGCGGCGACCTGAACGCAGCCGCGCCGTTGCTCGCGCGCGCGGCGGCGGCCCGTCCGGACGATGCGGAAGCCGTCGGCGGATTCGGTTTGCTGCGCATGCGCGAAGGCAATCGCGACGAAGCGCGCGCGCTGTTCGAACGCGCGGCGTCGCTCGCGCCGGACAACCGTGCGAAGTGGCTGGGCCTCGCGCGCACGGCGCGCTTCTGGGGCACGCTCGCGCACGGCCGCGACGCCGCGAACGCAGGCAAGCCGAAGGACGCCGAACGCTACGCGCGCGAGGCGCTCGCCATCGAGCCGGATAGCGCCGATGCCAAGCTGCTTCTCGCCGATGCGCTGCTCGCACAAGGCGACTGGCGCGCCGCCGAACCGATGCTGCGCGCGCAGCTTGCGGGCCGCGAGCCGAGCCTGTCGGCGCTGAAGAGCACGCGTGCGCTGCTCGAATCGACCGGACGCGCCGATGAAGTCGAGCCGCTCATCGCCGCGCTGCAAAGCCGTTTCACCGCCGCCGACGATCGCCAAAGCCTGATCGCGATGCGCGCCGATATGGTCGCGAACGAGGCGCAGCAACTCGCCGCGCGCGGCCAGAACGGGCCGGCGGCGCAGAAATACGAGGCGTCGTTGCGCATCGAGCCGGATCAGCCGTGGACGCGCTTCGCGCTTGCGCGGCTGTATCGGGATATCGGTTTGCCGCAGCTCGGCCGCGCCGTGATGGACGACGGCCTCGCGCGCTCGCCGAACGCCGCGCCGATGGCTTACGCCGCCGCGCTGTATCGCAATTCGATGGACGATCTGGCGGGCGCGCGCGCCGCGCTCGATGCCGTGCCGCAAGCCGATCGCACCGACGCCATGCGCGCGCTCGCCCGCAATCTCGACGCGCAGCAGTCGCTCGCCGATGCCCGCGCCGCCTTCGCGCGCAACGACGTCGACGCTGCCGCCGCCGCGCTCGATCGCGCGCAAGCGCTGGCCGCGGACGATCCCAACCTGCTCGCGTCGATCGGTGCGCTGTATATCGATCGAGGCGACGCGGAGCGCGGCCTCGCGCTGCTGCGCGACTGGATGGCCACGCATCCCGAAGAAACCGATGCTGACGTGCGCCTGCGCTACGGCGATCTCCTCGGCGGCGCGCGTCGCGAAGATGCGCTGTCGCAGACGCTCGCGCAAGTGCGCGCGGAGCCGAAGCTCACGCCGCGTCAGCAAGAGCGTCTGGAGGATCAGGCGTTGCGCAGCGTGCTGCGTCAGACCGACGATGCCATCGACGCCGCCGATTACGCGCGTGCGCGCCGTCTGCTCGATACCGTGAGCGACGCAGGCAAGCGCGACAAGCGCTACGCGTTCGAGCTCGCCGATCTCGCGCGCGCGCAGGGCGATTACGACAGCGCACGCGCCGCGCTCGCGCCGATGCTCGCGGCATCGTCCGACGATCCCGAAACGCAGCTCATGCTCGCGCGCGTACTCGACGACAGCGGCGGCATCGGCGCGCGCAAGGAAGCGCTCGCGATCGTCCGCCGCGTCGCGGATGCCGCGCCGCCCGACGACATCGACACGCGCCTCTCTGCCGCGCGCCGTTTCGCCGCGCTGCGCCGTCCGCTCGATGCGCAGGCGCTGACGCAGCCGCTACGCGTCGCCTATCCCGAACGCGCGGACGTCACCGTGCAGGCGGGACGCGTCGCGGAAGACCTCGGCGAGTACGAGCAGGCGGCGTCGCTGTATCGGCTGTCGATGGAGCAGGAACGCGCGTCGGGCATCGCGCCGGCGTTCAGCGTGCCGGCGGGCTCGGCACGCGCGACCCCCGCAACGTCCGCCACGCCCGCGCGATCCGCACTCGACGATCTCGATCAGCGCCGCAATCCCGAAGTCGAAACGGCGTGGATACCGGCGTACAAGTCCGGCGATGCGGGCGTGTCGCAGTATCACGCGCAGCAGGTGCCGCTGTACGTGCAGATTCCGTATCGCTACGACGGGCATTTCTTCGTGCACGCGGACGCCGTGCATCTCGACGCGGGCACGCTCGACGTGAGCGGACTCACCGATCAGGCCGGCGCTTCGGCGCCGAGCCTGCCGTACACCATTCAGACCTTCGGCACGAACGCGGGCTTCTACGACGGCACGGCGGCGTCGGCGAACGCGCTGCGCCAATATCTGACGAACTCGCCCGTCACGACCGGCGATCTGCATCAGCACGCGAACGGTCTCGGCGGCGGCTTCGGCTATCTGTCCGATGCGTGGCGCGTCGATCTCGGCTCGACGCCGATCGGCTTTCCGGTGCATTACCTCGTCGGCGGCGCGCGCTACAGGTTCGATGCCGGTCCGGCGAGCCTGTCGATAGCGGCGTCGCGGCGTGCGGTCACGAGCAGCGAGCTGTCCTACGCCGGTCTCACCGATCCGCTCACGCACGTCGTCTGGGGCGGCGTGCGGCGCGACGGCATCGACCTGCATGTGAGCGTCGATGTCGGCAGGACGAACGTATTCGCCGATATCGGCGTGGCCGAGCTGAGCGGGCGCAACGTCGCGAGCAATCAGGAATTCACGCTGCGCACGGGCTTCACCGTGCCGGTGTATCGGCGCGCGACGATGCGCGTGCAGACCGGCCTCGTCGGCAATGCCTGGCATTACACCGACAACCTGCGCTACTACACGTTCGGGCAGGGCGGCTATTACAGCCCGCAGCGCTATCTGTCGCTCGGCGTGCCGATCGAATGGATGGGCAAGCGTAACGGCTTCACCTGGGACATCGCGGCGACGGCGGGCGTCTCGAATTCGTACGAGAAGAACTCGCCGTATTTCCCGAACGGCCTGCCGGCGGTAGCGGGACTCTCGCCGGTCGGTACGAGCAGCCTGATTTATCCCGGCGGCTCGACGCGTGGCGTGAGCTTTTCGTACGGACTCGGGGCGACGGTCGAATATCGGCTGAATCCGCAACTGGCGCTGGGCGCGCGCGTGTCCATCGACCATTCGCACGACTATGCGCCGAGCGCCGGGATGATCTACGCGCGCTTCGCGTTCTCGCCGCGCAAGGACGATTACCGCATCAGCCCGCAGCCGGTGCGGCTGTATTCGAGTTATTGAGGAACGGATTGCCGTGAACGACGAATCGAACCGATCCAGTGGCGCGACGAGCCTCATCGCCGCGTTTGCGCGCTTCGTGCGCGCGCGCGTCGCGGGCCGCGATGCCGCGCCGGGCCGCATCGGCGTCGATGCGCTTCCCGACGATCTCGCCGTGCTCGCGCCGGGCGCGCTCTACGCGGTGCACGTCGCGCCGCGTTCGCCCGAATGCGATGCGCTCATCTGGGCCACGGGGCGGGCCGCGAACACGCGCCATGTGAGCGTCGTGCTCGCGCGCGAGCGTGCGGAAGCGGCGGCGCGTGCGCGCGAACTGGGCTTTTCGGGCGCGGCGGCGCAAGGCTGGCCGCGCCGACTGAACGTGCTCGCGATGCCGAACGAAGCCGCATCCGCCGATGCCGATTCTGAACCGCCCGCTCTCGCGCTCGCGCGCCTTTACGGCGGCCTGCGCGCGCTCAAGCGCTTTGGCTTTCGCGCGAACGCGCTGTATATCGTCGAAGGCGCGGAGCGCTGGTTCTCGTGGCGCGATCCGGCGGCGCTCGCGCGCGAAGGACGGCTGTTGTCGAGCTGGTGCGAGACGCGCGGCATCACGATGATCCTGCTGCTCGGCGACATCGCCAGCGATGACGATTTGGACATCGACGAAACTCAGGCTTCGGCAAGCCGCAGCGAACTGAACGGCGCGTGCGCGGGCGTTGCGCGCGTGCGGCGCTCGCACGGCGAACTGCTGTGGCAAGTCGATTTCTGGCGCGCGGGCCGCGCGCTCGCCACCGGCGACGTGCACGCGTTGCGCTTCAACGAAGCCGGCCGTCTGAGCATCGCCGCGCCCGAGCGCGCGGGCGATGCGCGCCGCGATGCGCGTCTCGCGCCGGACGAAGCGCGCGTCGTCGTGAGCCGCGCGGTCGTCGGCGACGAGGCTTGGGTGCCGCGCGACTGGGAAGTGCTCGCGGACCGCGATGCGGTCGTCGCCGCCTGCGATGGCGCGCGCGGCGCGACCGTCGTGCTCGCGCATCGCAACGGCGCGCAGCTCGAAGCGCTGTGCGCCGCCGTGCACACGCTGCGCCGCCGCTGCGGACGCGCGCTCAAAATCGCCGTGGTCGAACGCGGCGAAGTGCTGCGTCATCAATATGAATTGCTGATGCTGAGCCTCGGCGCGAATCTTGTCGTCGGGCGCGACGTGCCGTTCTCGCGGCTCGAATCGCTGTTGCAGTCGCTGCAAGGCCAGCTCTACACGCGTCCGCTTTTGTCCGATTACCGCACGGCGCTCGCCGCGTCGCTCGCCGATGCCGCGCTCGGCTATCAGAACGTGGCGGCGTTCTGCGCGCAGACGCAAGGCGCGCTCGCACGCGGCGCGGTGCTGCGTCTGCCGCATGTGCTCGTGAAGCTGACGCTGCCGCCTGCGCTCGCTCACGTCGATGCGCTCGCGTGGTGCCGTCCGCGCCGCGCGGGCGATGTCTTCACGGCGGACGCGTCGCATCTGTACGTGTTCCTGTTCGGCTGCCGTCTCGCCGATGCCGACGCCGCGCTCGCGCGCATCTTCACCGTGCCGGTGGAGCGCGTGGCGAAGGACGTCACGTATCTGTCGGACGACGGCATCGGCGCGCAATTGCAGGCGCTCGAAGCGGAGAACCGGCGCGCGCCGTCGGCGGATTACAGCGATCTGTTCGCCGCGACCGCGCCCGTCATCGCGATGGAAGACAAGGCGGATGCGGCTACGGAAAGCGAATCCGTGCGCCGCTCGCGCGCCGAACTCGACGCGCTCGACGCCGTGCTGAACCAAGAAGCGCGCAGGAACGCGACCGACGAAGGTCCGTTGCATCCGCCCGCGCGCCGCGCCGTCCGTGCGCATATGCCGCTCGCCGAACCGGGAAACTGAAACGATGGACACCTTGCTCATTTCGATGCTGATCGGCGTGCTGGCCGGCGTGCCCGCGTGGATCGTCTGGCAGCGCGCGGGCGCGCGGCGCGGTCTCGTAGCCGCGCGTGGTTTCGATCCGCGCGACGCGGTGCCGTGCCGCATCGAGCCGGTCGTGCTCAACGCGCGTCTCGTCCCCGATGTCGATGCCGCGCCGAAGGACGCCTCCCGCCCATGAAAACCATCGCGCTCATTTCGACGGCGGGCGGCGCGGGCCGCACGACGCTCGCCGCATCGCTCGCGACGCTGCTCGCCCGGCGCGGCCGCGCCGTGGTCGCGCTGGACTTCGATCCGCAGAACATGCTCGGCGCGTATCTCGGGCTGGACGCGTTCGCGGCGGAAGGCATCGGCGGCGCGCTCGCCGATCCGTCGCGCAAGTGGCACGAATCGACCTGGCGCAACGAGGACGGCGTGCTGTTCGTGCCGCACGGCGGTCTCACGCCCGCGCGATCCGCCGCGTGCGAAGCGCGTCTTTGCGAGCATCCGCGATGGCTCGAACGCACGATCGGCGAGATCGGCTTGCCGGAGACCGGCGTCGTGCTGATCGATACGCCGCGCTATCCGTGCTCGCATGCGGATCACGCCGCGCGCGCCGCCGATCTCGTGCTCGCCGTGTGCCCGCCTGAGCCGGCTGCGTGCGCGACGCTCGTCGCGCGTTTGCCCGCGCTGCGGGAATCGTGCGCGGATGTGCGTCTCGTCGTGAATCGCCTGAATCCCGCCCGCGCGATGCAGCGCGACGCGCTCGCGATGCTGCGCGCCGCGACCGGGAACATGCCGCTCGCGCAACGCATTCATCTGGAAGCGTCGATGCCCGAGGCGTTTTCGCGCGGCGCGTGGATTTTCAACGAAGCGCCGCATCTGCAGGCGTCGCACGATCTGCACGGTCTCGCGCAGCACGTCGATGCGTGGCTGCCCGCGCTCGCCGCGAGCGAGACGGCATGAAGCGCGAACCAGGCTCCCGCTCGAACCGCGCGATCGGCTGGATCGCGCGCGGGCTCGGCGTGCCCGACACGCGCTCGGCGTTCGACTGGTGCGTGCGTCTCTTCTTCAAGCCGCCGCGCGCGGGCAAGCGCGACATCGCGCGGGACATGCTGCGCGCGTTCGTGCTCGCGTGGGCGCGCGAGTGGGGCGTCATCGACGTGCGCAATCCTTGGTCGTGGCTGCTGCGCGCGTTCGTGCGCCCGCCGCGCGAAAACGCGAAGCCGCTCGCCGCGTATGCGCGGGCCGCGCTCGGCCTGATCGAACGCGCGCTCACGCCGCTCGCTCTCGCGCTGATGTGGATGAAGCGCCGCATCGATGCCGCCATCGACGGACTGCCGTGGGCGCGCTTCGGCGCGCGGCTCGAGGGCGGCGCGAATGTCATCGGCAAGAAGCGCTGGATGCTGCCCGCGCTCGTCGTGATCGGCGGATTGCTGTGGGCGGTCGTCGGCACGTCGCCGCTCGCGTCGGGAAGCCAGTTCGTGTTCTTCGCCGTGCTGATGATCGCGGCGCTCGTCATCCGCCGCATTCCGGGGCGCATGCCGGTGCTGATTCTCGCGTCGCTCGCGCTGCTCGTCACCGCGCGCTACGTCTGGTGGCGCACGACCGAGACGCTCGACTTCCGCACGCCCGGCGAGGCGATCGTCGGCTACGCGCTCTTCGGCGCGGAAGCCTATACGTGGATGATCCTGCTGTTCGGCTTCGTGCAGACCGCGTGGCCGCTCGAACGCGCCGTGTCGAAGCTGCCCGACGATCCCGCCGACTGGCCGAGCGTCGATGTCTTCATTCCGACCTACAACGAGCCGCTGTCGGTCGTGAAGCCGACGCTTTTCGCCGCGCAAGGCATCGACTGGCCGCGCGACAAGCTCAATATCTGGCTGCTCGACGACGGCCATCGTCCGGAGTTCGAGGCGCTCGCGCGGGCGGCGGGCATCGGCTACATCACGCGCGACGACAATCAGCACGCGAAGGCGGGCAACATCAATCGCGCGCTCGCGAAGACGCACGGCGAATACATCGCCATTTTCGATTGCGATCACGTCCCCACGCGCTCCTTCCTGCAAGCGACGATGGGCACCTTCTTCGCCGATCCGAAATGCGCGCTCGTGCAGACGCCGCATCACTTCTTCTCGCCCGATCCGTTCGAGCGCAATCTCGACACGTTCCGCCGCGTGCCGAACGAAGGCAATCTGTTTTACGGGCTCGTGCAGGCGGGCAACGATCTCTGGAACGCGACGTTCTTCTGCGGCTCGTGCGCGGTCATCAAGCGCGCGCCGCTGGAAGAGGTCGGCGGCATCGCGGTCGAAACCGTGACCGAAGACGCACACACGGCGCTCAAGCTGCATCGGCGCGGCTATACGACGGCGTATCTGCCGACGGTGCAGGCCGCCGGTCTCGCCACCGAAAGCCTCGCGAGCCACATCAAGCAGCGCACGCGCTGGGCGCGCGGCATGGCGCAGATTTTCCGCATCGACAATCCGTTTTTCGGGCGCGGGCTGAACTTCTTTCAGCGCCTGTGCTACGGCAACGCGATGCTGCACTTCTTCTACGGCATTCCGCGCCTCGTGTTCCTCACCATGCCGATGTGGTACCTCTTCTTCCAGATGTACTTCATCAACGCGGCGGCGACGACCATCGCGGGTTTCGTGCTGCCGTACATCGTCATCGCGAACATCGCGAACTCGCGGATGCAGGGCAAGTTCCGGCATTCGTTCTGGGCCGAAGTCTATGAGTCGGTGCTCGCGTGGTATATCGCGCTGCCGACGACCATCGCGTTCTTCAGCCCGAAGCATGGCAAGTTCAACGTGACGGACAAGGGCGGGCGCATCGACGAGACGTATATCGACTGGGCGATGAGCAAGCCGTATCTCGTGCTGCTCGGCCTGAACGCGCTCGCGATGTCCGTCGGCATCGTGAAGCTGATCGCCGGCGCGGGCGACGAAGACGCGACCATCCTGATGAACGTGTTCTGGACGCTCTACAACCTCGTGATGCTCGGCGCGGCGGTGAGCGTCGCGCGCGAGGCGAAGCAGGTGCGCGTCACGCATCGCATCGCGATGAACATGCCCGCGACGCTCGTGCTCAACGACGGCAGCAGCATCGCGTGCAGCACGAGCGATTACTCGACGGGCGGGCTCGGGCTCGTCGTCGGCGAAGGATTGCTGTCGCTCGAAACCGGCGACACGCTCGGCGTCGTCGTGAGCCGCGGCGAGCGGCAGTTTCACTTTCCGGTGCGCGTGACGCGCCTTTCCGGCACGCATCTGGGCGTGCGCTTCGATTCGCTCACGCTCGAAGACGAGCGCCGTCTCGTGCAATGCACATTCGGCCGCGCCGATGCGTGGATCGAATGGGACGAGCGCACCGAAGACGACGCGCCGCTCAAGGGCCTGAAGGAAGTGCTGCTGATGGGCTTCGAAGGCTATGCGCGGCTGTTCGGCGGAGCGCGCCGCGCGCTGCTCGACAAGCTCGCGCTCGATGGCCGCCGCTACTGACGAGAAGAACGAAGATGACCTTCTGGAACCTGTATTTCATCATCAAGATCGCGCTCTTTTCGACGGGGCATCTGAAGCCGATATGGCTCGCGAACATCGCGTTCGCGGTGGCGCTCGCCGCGAGCTCGCCGCTGCGCTCGCGCATCTGGCGGGCGGTGCGGTTCGTCGCCGGGCTCGGCATCGGTTTGCCGCTGATGTATCGCGAGGCGAACGTGCCGCCGTTCGGCCGCATCGTCGAGGAATTCGGCAATCTCACGACCTTCAGCTTCGGCTACTGGCTCGAGTTGCTGCCGCGCTTTCTTCCGCCGATGCTGCTCGCCGTCGCGCTCGGTCTGCTCGTCGCGTATCTCGTCGTCAATCGCTGGCTGCGCGTCGCGACCTTCGTGATGATCGCGCTCGTCGCGCTGCCGGTGTGGCAGGGCGCGAATGCGGTGCTCGCGCGCATCGAGGCGAAGCCGCAGGGCAATGCCGTTGCCGCAACTAACCGTCAATCCGCGGACCCCCTGGATTACAACGCGACGCTCGCGGCATTCAGAGCGAAGGAGTCGCAGCGACAGGTGAGCTTCGGTCATCTGTCGAGCGATCCGAAAGAGCAGTTCGACGTGATCGTGCTGCACATCTGCTCGCTGTCGTGGGACGACCTCGATGTATCGAAGGAGCGCAATCATCCGTTCCTGTCGCACTTCGACTATCTGTTCACGAACTTCAGCACGGCGGCGAGCTACAGCGGCCCGGCGGCGATTCGCGTGCTGCGCGCGTCGTGCGGACAGGAAGCGCACGCCGATCTGTACAAGGACGCGCCCGCGCAGTGTCATCTGATGGCCGATCTTGCGCAGGCCGGCTACACGCCGCAGGTCACGTTCAATCACGACGGCCACTTCGACAACTTCACGCAGCTCGTGAAGGAGAACATCGGCGTGCCGAACGTGCCTTTCGTGCCGAACACGGCCGCGCCCGTCGCGATGCACGCGTTCGACGGCTCGCCGATCATGGACGATTACGGCACGCTCGCGAACTGGTACGCAGAGCGCGCGCGGGAGCCGGGACCGGTCGCGCTGTACTACAACACGATCAGCCTGCACGACGGCAACCGCCTGCCGAACAACAAGATGACGAGCCTCGAGTCGTATCCGCTGCGCGTGGCGAAGCTGATGAGCGATTTCGACAAGTTCGCCGATCTGATCCAGCAATCGGGGCGGCGCGCGGTGATCGTGTTCGTGCCCGAGCACGGCGCGGCGCTGCGCGGCGACGCCAATCAGGTCGCGGGCCTGCGCGAGATTCCGACGCCGAGCGTGATCCACGGGCCGGTGGGCGTGCGGCTCGTCGGCTTCACGGGCAATCACGGCGCGACGACCGTCATCGATCAGCCGACCGGGCATCTCGCCATCGCGCAATTGCTGTCGAACCTCGTGTCGAACAGTCCGTTCAAGGCGGGCGTCACGCTGTCGCAATACGCGGCGAATCTGCCGCAGACGCCGATGATCGGCGAGAACGAAGGCACCGTCACGATGAAGACCGCGACGGGCTATGTCGTGAAGACGCCGGACGGCGTATGGGTGGATCAGAAATGAACACGCTGAACAAGGAAGCGCGCGACCGGCATGATGTCGTCGCGCTTGCGGAGCGCGTCGCCGGTCTCGACGCCGCGCGCTATTTCGATGCCGAAGCCGACGAGGAATTGCGCGCGGCGGTGACGCGCTGGCCGGTGCTCGCGCGGCTGATGGCGCTCGCGCCCGTCAGCGCCGACGACGATCAGCGCGCGATGAGCGGTTGCGCGACGGCGCCGTCATCGGCGTGATCGCGCGGGCGTCGATGGGCCGGAATCGCTCGTGTCGTACAGACGTTCCGGAATGAACAACGTGCCGATGCCGCTCGGAATGAACACCGCGCCGACGAGCAGAAAGCTCACGCCGAACGAGAACTGCGTCGCGATATGGCCGAGCGCGACAGGCGACGGCCCTCGCAGCACGAATGAAGCGCGTTCTGACTATTTCGCCGCCGTCTCCTGCACTTGCGCATCCTTGCGCCAGCCGCCGCCCAGCGCCGTGTAGAGCGTCACCATGTTGGTCTGTTGCGCGGCGCGGTCGGTCACGAGCTGGGTCTGCGCGCTGAACAGCGTGCGCTGCGCCGTGAGCAAAGTGAGGAAGCTGTCCAGGCCGCCGCGATAGCGCGCATTGGCGATGTCGTAGTACTGCTGCGCGGCATCGACATACTGAAGGTCCGCGGCGGTCTGATCGACATACGTGGCGCGCGCCGCGAGCGCGTTCGACACCTCCTTGAAGGCGGTCTGGATCGTGCCTTCGTACGCCGCGACGTAGATGTTCTTCGAGATCGTCGCGGAGTCGAGCGAGGCGCGCAGACTGCCGAACTGGAAGATCGGCACGCTGATCGACGGCTCGAACGCCCACGCGCCCGAACCCGCCTTGAAGAGCGACGACAGCCCGTTGCTCGCGACGCCGCCCGTCGCGGTCAGCGAGACGGTCGGGAAGAACGCCGCGCGCGCCGCACCGATATACGCGTTCGCGGACTTCAAAGCATGTTCCGCCTCGATGATGTCGGGCCGCTCCGTCAAGAGCGTCGAAGGCAGGCCCTCGGGCACGGCGGCGAAGAGCGGTTCGTCGGGCAAGGCGCGATCGTCGGGGAAGCCGTCGGGCAACGGGCAGCCGATCACCGCGATCAGGTTGTTGCGATCCTGCTCCACCGCGCGTCGATACGCGGCGAGATTCGCCATTGCGCTCGTCAGCGATGTGCGCGCGGACTGCACGTCTTCCATCGAGCCGCTGCCGAGATTGGCCGCGCGCAGCGTCGTCTCGTAGGTGTCGCGATACGAAGCCACCGTGCGTTCCGTCACGTCGAGCAGGGCGCGATCCGCGAGCCATGTCAGATAGTCGCCCGCCGTGGTGGAGATGAGGCTGATCTGCGTGCTGCGGCGCGCCGCGTCCGTCGACAGATACTGCTCCAGCGCCTGATCCTTCAGGCTGCGGATGCGGCCGAAGAAGTCGATTTCCCACGCGCTCGTGCCGAGTTCGAGGCTGGTGGATTTCGTCGTCACGCCCGACTGGTGCGACGCGCTATGCGTGCCCGTCGCCGTGATCGACGGCCCCAGTTCGGCGCGCACGATCCGATACTCCGCCTCGTATTGCGCGACCTTCAGCGCTGCTTGCCGCAAGTCGCGGTTGTTCGTCAGCGCAAGCTCGATCAACTGACGCAGATACGGATCCCGCACGAACGAGCGCCAGTCGGACAGCAGGTCGGCAGCCGATGCCTGTTGTTGCGCGCTCGTCGATTCGTACTGCGGATAGGACGCGGGCATCGGTGCGGCGGGCCGCTCGTAGTGAGGCTCGAGCGTGCACGCGCCGAGCGCGAAAACCGTCAGCGTCGCCGCGACGATGCGGCAGACAGCGAAGCGCTTATTCATGAGCGGCTCCTTCCTTCTTCCTGTTTCCGAAGCCCCGAATCAGCACGAAAAATACTGGCACGAAGACGATGGCGAGCAGCGTCGCGGCAATCACGCCGCCAAGCACGCCGTTGCCGAGACTCTCGCGGCTCGATGCGCCCGCGCCGCTCGCGAACGCCATCGGCAGCACGCCGAAGCCGAAGGCGAGCGAGGTCATCACGATGGGCCGCAAGCGCAGATGCGCCGCTTCGATCGCCGCCTGACGCACGCTGTGACCGCGCTCGTGCAGGGACTTCGCGTACTCGACGATCAGGATCGCGTTCTTGGTCGCGAGCCCGATGGTCGTCAGCAAGCCGACCTTGAAATAGATGTCGTCGGTGAAGCCGCGCAGATGCGCCGCGACCAGTGCCCCGACGATGCCGAGCGGCACGACGAGGACCACCGAGAACGGCACGGACCAGCTTTCGTACAGACCCGCGAGACAGAGGAACACGACGATCAGCGAAAGCGCATAGAGATACGTCGCCTGCGAGCCCGCGAGCTTCTCCTGATACGACTGGCCGGTCCACTCCATCGCAATGCCTTGCGGCAACTGCGCGACGAGCGCTTCGATCGCGTTCATCGTGTCGCCGCTGCTGACGCCTTGCGGGCTTTGCGCCGTCATCTCCATCGAAAGGCTGCGATTGTAGCGTTCGACTTGCGGAGAACCGGTCGTCCAGTGGCCCGAGGCGAACGACGAGAACGGCACCATCTTGCCGTCGTAGCTGGTCGTGCTCGTCGTCGTATTGCTCGATGTCACGAACCATTTGCCGATATCGGCGGGCATCATGCGGTATTGCGGCAGCGCCTGAACATAGACCTTCTGGATGCGCCCCGTGTCCACGTAATTGTTCACGTAGGTCGAGCCAAACGCGGTCTGCAGCGTGTCGTTGATATTGGATGCGCTGACGCCGAGCGCCGACGCCTTCAGGTAATCGATATCCACGGCGTACTGCGGCACGTCGGCCATGCCGGCGGGACGCATACCGGTGATCTTCGGATCCTTCGCGGCAAGAGCCAAGAGCGTGTTTCTCGCGGCGACAAGCTGATCGTGACCCAGACCGGCCATGTCCTTCAGTTCGAAATCGACACCGCTGTAACTGCCGAGACCTTGCACGGCGGGCGGATTCATCACGAAGACCTGTCCGGCGCGCAAGCTGCGAAAGTGCGCGTTCGCGGCGCCGACGATCTCCGCCGCGGACTGGCCTTTGCCCTTGCGATCCTTCCAGTCCTTGAGCTTGACCATGGCCATCGCCATGTTCTGTCCGCTGCCCGACACGCTGAAGCCATCGAGCATGACGACGTTCTCCACTTCGGGAAGCGCCGTGAAATACGACTCGACCTGCTTCTCCACGACGTTCGCCTGCACGCTCGAGCTGCCCGCGGGCAGATTGACGATGGTCATCAGCGTGCCCTGATCCTCATCCGGCAGGAACGACGATGGAAGCTGCCAGTACAGCAGCGCGGCCACGCCGCAGATCGCGGCATACGCGGCCATCCAGCGCAGCGGGCGCGCAACGAGGCGCGTCACTACACGCTCGTAACGGCGCGTGCCGCCTTCGAATGTGCGCTCGAACCACGCGAAGAAGCCGCGCCGCTGATGTTGCGGATCGACCGGGCGCAGCAGCGTCGCGCACAGCGCGGGCGTGAGCGTCAGCGCGAGCAGCACGGAGAGCACCATCGCCGACGTGATCGTGAGCGAGAACTGACGATAGATCTCGCCCGTCGAGCCCGACATGAACGCCATCGGAATGAACACGGCCGTCAGCACGGCGGTGACGCCGATCAATGCGCCGCCGATCTCGCCCATCGCCTTGATGGTCGCATCGAGCGGCGACAGGCCTTCGCTCAGCAACCGCTCGACGTTCTCGACCACGACGATCGCGTCATCGACCAGAAGACCGATGGCCAGCACCAGCGCGAACAGCGACAGCACGTTGATGGTGAAGCCGACCGCGGCGATCAGCGCGAACGTGCCGAGCAGCGCGACCGGCACGACGATGGTCGGAATGAGCGTCGCGCGCAGGTTGCCGAGGAACAGGTACATCACGAGGAACACGAGCACGACGGCTTCGAAGAGTGTCGTGATGACCTCGGAGATGGACGCGGATACGAAAGGCGTCGTGTCGTGCGGAACGCTCAGTTGCACGCCGCCCGGCATCTGCTTCTGCAACACCGCGAGTTGCGCGCGCACGGCCTTCGCGACCGACAGCGCGTTCGCGCCGCTTGCGAGCATGATGCCCATCGCGGCGGCGGGCTTGCCGTTCAGACGCGACGTCATGTCGTAGGAGTCGCCGCCGACTTCGACCGCGCCGACATCCTTCAGATACACGCGCGAGCCGTCCTGATTGACGCGCAGGAGAATGTTGGCGAACTCGTCCGAAGTCTTGAGAAAGCCGCGCGTCACGATGGTCGCGTTGATGGCTTGCGTCTTCGTCTGCGGTGCGCCGCCGATCTGCCCGACGGAAAGCTGCGCGTTCTGACTGTCGATGGCGGTCGTGACATCGCTCGGCATCAGGCCGACGCTGCGCAGCTTGACGGGATCGAGCCACACGCGCATCGAGTGCTGCGCGCTGAAGAGCGTCACTTGCCCGACGCCGCTGATCTGCGTGAGCGGATCCTGCACCCGCGTCGCGAGTAGATTGCCGAGATCGACGGTGTTCATGCGGCCGTCCGTGGACGTGACCGATACGACCATCAGGATGTTGCCCGCGGTCTTGCTGACCTGAATGCCCTGTTGCTGAACGGCGCTCGGCAGCGATGCGTTCGCTTCCTGCACCTTGTTCTGCACCTGCATCGCGGCGACGTCCGCATTGGTGCCCGACTTGAACGTCAGCGTGATGGTCGCGGTGCCCGCCGAGCTGCTCGTCGACGACATGTACATCAGATTGTCGATGCCCGTCATGTCCTGCTCGATCACCTGCGTGACCGTGGTGGCGAGCGTATCGGCGGATGCGCCCGGATAGGTCGCGGTGATGCGGATCGACGGCGGCGCGACGTTCGGATATTGCTCGACGGACAGCGTGCGGATCGAGAGCGCGCCGATCAGCATCACGACGATGGCGATGACCCATGCGAGCACGGGCCGGTGAATGAAGAAACGGGAGAGCATCGTGCGTCAGTCTCCCTTGGCGAGCTGCGCTTGCGCATCGCGTTCGACGGGCGAGACCTTCATGCCCGCGCTCACCACCTGCAGATTGTCGGTGGCGATGCGCTCGCCCGCGCGCAGGCCGCGCGTCACGATCCAGTCGTTGCCGTGCGCCGTATCGGCGGTGACGGTGCGGCTTTCGACGACGTTCTGCGCGTTCACGACGAGCACGGTCGAGGTGCCGCCCGCGCCGCGATTCACGAGCGTTTGCGGCACGAGAATCGCGTCCT
This sequence comes from Caballeronia sp. ATUFL_F2_KS9A, assembly GCF_023630765.1. NCBI lineage: Bacteria > Pseudomonadati > Pseudomonadota > Betaproteobacteria > Burkholderiales > Burkholderiaceae > Caballeronia > Caballeronia sp. ATUFL_F2_KS9A. The sequence continues at coordinate 57,858 of NZ_JALQEK010000055.1, forward strand.
GCTCGCCTTCGTCGAGTTGCGCCTGCACGAACATGCCCGGCAGAAGCTGATGCTCCGGGTTGGGAATCGATGCCCGCAGCGTGATCGAGCCGGTGGTCTGATCGACGGTGACATCGGAGAAGAGCAGCGTGCCGGTATGCGCGTAGGTCGCGCCGTCTTCGGTCTGCACCGTGACCTTGCTCGTGCCGGGCTTCAGCGCGCCGGACGCGATGGCCTTCGAGAGCCGCAGCGCTTCGGTGCTGGAACGCGTGACGTCGAGGTAGAGCGTGTCCATCGACTGGATGGTCGTGAGCGCCGTCGATTGTCCCGACGTGACGAGCGCGCCGACCGTCACCGCCGACTTGCCGATCTTGCCGCTGATCGGCGCGACGATGCGCGTCCGCGCCAGATTCACGCGCGCGGTTTCGAGCGAGCCGCGATCCGTGACGATATCGGCGCGTGCCTCGTCGGCGGCGGCGGCGTAGTTCTCCACGTCCTGCGCGCTCACGCTCTTGATCTTGAAGAGTTCCTGATAGCGCTTCGCCGTGACGTCGGCGGCCTTCGACGTGGCGATCGCCTTTTGCAGCGTGCCGAGCGCGGTGTCGTACGCGGCCTGGTAGCTCGCGGCATCGAGTTGATAAAGCGGCTGGCCGGCCTTGACCGTCGAGCCTTCGACGAAAAGCCGCTTGGTCACGATGCCATCGACTTGCGGGCGCACGTCGGCGACTTCGACCGACGAGAGGCGTCCGGACAGATCGTCCACGATGTCGATGCGCTGCGCCTTCAGCGTCATCACGCTGACTTCGGGCGCATTCGCCGCGGGTGGCGCGCCGGCGGCGGCGGATTTCTCGCCGCACGCGGACAGCGCGAAGGCGGCGGCCGCGACGAGCGCGAGCATTCGCGCGAGCGGGGCATGGGCAAACGGCGGGGCAAAAGCGTATTCGTTGTCTGGCATGTCGGAAGTGGAAGGGCTGGCGTCGCGCGGGAGTTCATCGCTTGATCGGGGAATGCGATTCCCGCCGCCGTGCATCGGACGAGCCGAAGGGCGGTTCACAACGTGACGAGAGGATGTCGCGACGCGGATTGCAGGCGTCGATCAGGAGAGACAGCGCGAAGTATTGCCGAGGGCCCAACGATAATCGCAGCGCGCGCCGAAATCAACTAAGTCTTTGATTTATATCGACATTCACATAATGTGTCTGAATTGACACGATTCGGCGAAGCGCTCGCGACGGAGAATCTAGCGCATTCGCGTGGCATTGGGAATCGGCGCAAACGCCGTCAGGCGATGCTCGGCGCGAGCGCCGATTGCAGCAGCGATATTTCGGCCAGTTCCGGTCGCATCGGGCATCCCAGCCAGAAGCCCTGTACTTCGTCGCAGCCGTTGTCGATCAGATAATCGAGCTGATCCGCCGTTTCCACGCCTTCCGCGACGACGCGTATGTCCAGCGCCTGGCCCATGGCGATGACCGCCTTCACGATGACTTCGTCGGCGCGCGAGCAACCGATGCCGCGCACGAACGACATATCGAGCTTGACCCGATCGACCATGAAGCTGCGCACGTAGCCCAGGCTCGAAAAGCCCGTGCCGAAATCGTCGATGGCGATCGACACGTCGAGCCTGCGCAGCGCTTGCAGCGAAGGCAGCGCGCCGGGCGCCATGAGCGTGCTTTCGGTGATCTCCAGTTCGATATTGCGCGGATCGACACGCGAGCGTTCGAGCACGCGCGCGACCATCGCCGGGACGTCGCTGCGCTCGAACTGCACGGGCGAGACATTCACCGCCACCACGACGAACGGCGACAGCCTCGCCCATTCGCCGGCCTGCCGGCACGCCTGCTCCAGCACCCATTCGCCGATCTGCACGATGAGCCCCGTGCTCTCCGCGAGCGGGATGAACTGCGCGGGATTCACGAGGCCGAACTCCTTGCTCTGCCATCGGAGCAGCGCTTCGAAGCCTTCGACCCGCCGCGTGCGCAGGCAGATCTTCGGCTGATACAGCACGAACAGTTCGTTCTTCGCGATGGCGAGTCCCAGCGCCTTGACCATGGCGCTGCGCGCCGTCTCCGCCGCCGCGATCTCCGGATCGAAAACCTGTATCGAACCGGCGTGAAGCGACTTCGAGCGATACATCGCCGCATCGGCGGCGCGCAGCAGCGTCTCGGCGTCGCTGCCGTGATCGGGAAAGAACGCGACGCCCATGCTCGCGACGGAGACGACGGTGGCATCGGCGGCTTTCATCGGCTGCGCGAGAAGCGCCGCGATCTGCCGGGCATGGGCGAGGCATTCGTCCTGGCTCCGGCCCGGCAGCAGCACGACGAACTCGTCGCCTGCGTAACGCGCGACGAAACCGGGCGGCGTGACGCTCGATTCGAGCCGTCGCGAGACTTCGCGAAGCACATCGTCGCCGGCCGCATGACCGAGGCTGTCGTTGACGTCCTTGAAGTTGTCCAGATCGAGGAAGATGAATCCGAGCCGGTCGCCGTTGCGCCGCGCGATCCGCACGGCGTGGTCGAACAGTTCGCCGAGCGCGAGCCGGTTCGGCAGACCGGTCAGCGGATCTTCGAGCGCCTGGCGCTTCAACTGCTCCTGATGGCGCACGCGCTCCGTCACGTCGCTCAACACCGTGATGCTGTGCGTGACGCGTCCGTGGTCGTCGAGAATCGGACCGACGTAGGTATCGCTCCAGAACGTCGAGCCGTTGCTGCGCGACATCTTCAGCAGTCGCGATGCTTCGACATTGCCGCGCATCGCGTGCGTCAGCGATCCGGTCTCGGGCATCGCGCGATCCCAGCCGAGCGCCGCCTGCGTTGGTGCGCCGAGCACATCCGCCACGCGGCGGCCCGTCAGGCGCTCGAACGCGGTGTTCGCATACGTGATGCGGTGCGAGCCGCAAGAGAGATGCGAAATGACGATGGCGTCGCGCGTCGCTTCGAGCGCGCGGCTGCGAAGGTGCAGTTGTTCCTTCGCGTTCTCGTGCGCGGTGACGTCGTGAGCGGTGATGAAACACGCCTCGTGACCGCCGAACGAAAGCAGATGAAACGACACGTCCACGAAGATGACATCGCCATCGAGCCTGCGATGACGCCGGATGCCGCCCGCGCCCGAACCGGCTCCCGACTGCACGTAGCCCGCGAGATCGAGCCGGAAGTTCGCGACTTCTTCGGCGGGGCGCAGATCGAAGATCGTCAGCGCGTTGAGCTGTTCCAGCGTCGCCCGGTACTGACGTTGCGCCGCCGCGTTCGCGGTGAGAATCGCGCCGTTCCCGACATCGAAGATCAGCATCGCGACCGGATGCTGGTCGAAGTACTGGCTGAAGCGTTTCTTGGCTTCATCGGCGACGATGCGCGCCGCGTTCTTCGCGAGCGCCGAGCGATGCCGGCTCGACGCCGCGAACGCGAGCAGCAGCATGCCGGCGGCGAGACCCACGATGAGCGCGATGCGCTGCTTCAGAATCTGCGATTGCGCTTTCTCCTGCATGCTGGCGATCAGCTCCCGCTCGTCGCTGCGCAGCAGGGCGAGAATGTCCATGATCGATTTCAGCGACGCGTTGGCGAGCAGCAACCTTCCGGAGTCGACTGCGGTGCCATGCGACGCAAGCGCGACGTTCGCCGCGGCATCCTGCAGCGCTTTGGGCCATTCGCCGCTCAGGCGTCTGAGTTCCGCGAGCTTTTCGGCGGCGGCGGGCGAATCGGCGAGCAGCGCATCGAGATGGTTATAGGCGCGCGCCACCATCACCGCGCGGGCGATGGGCCACGCGCGCGATTCGAACGTGGCCGAGCCGACGCCCTTGAGGAAGTCGGTGTTGGCGGCGAGATGCAGATCGACGAGCAGTTCGAGCTCCGAGCCGACGTCGAGCGCCCGGCGCAATTCCCGCTCGCCGATGTCGCGATCGACGGTGATGGAAACGGCGGCGAGCGCGGCGAGGCACAGCCCGGACGCCGACAGCGTCGCCAGAACCAGCGTGGTCGCGAAACGCCGGCGAGACCACGAGATCAAGGTTCTGAGGCGAAGGTGAAACATGGTCAATCCTGTACACGGTTTGCATGTTTTACGACCTTCGTCGAAAGCTCTTTAGCGGGTTAAGCCCTTATTGGAATGATTCTTCTGACGGTTGAGGCAATAAATACCTCTCGCCGGAACGCGTAGCGCCCGCGCTCATCGATGCATGACGTATTGCCAAAGCGCCTGGCATTCGGTATCGGCGATGCGGTAGTGGGGCATCGACTTGCGCAGCAGCACGCCCGCCGGATCGATGCCGTCCTTCACGGCGCGGCAGAAGGACGTCGCGTCATAGTGACTGAGCGGCCCGCCACGGCGGCTTGCGACGCCGAGCAGGGCGTCGTGCGTCAGCGGCGGCGCGAACGCGGGCTTCGTCGATGTGCCGACGTGGCAATTGACGCATCGCGTCGCAAAGGAAGGCAACGGGCGCTCGTCGTCGCGCAGATGCGCGGTCATCGGATGTTGTCCGTTGAAGATCGCGCAGCCCATGTCGGCGGGGTCGCATGCGGTCTGCGCGCGCGCAAGCGGCACAATTGCCACGACCGCGACGAATGCGACGACCGCGACGAATGCGACGCGCATCGCCGCGGCCCGCGCCTCGAGGAAGCGGCGTCGGGCCATTCAACGCACGCGCAGCACGCGCGAAACGCTCGGCACGCCGTTGGCGTTCAGCGCGAACAGCATGTAATAGCCGGGGACGACGACGCCCGGATCGGACGGAATGTTCAACTGGAATTCGCCCGCCGTACCGACGCTGAACGTGAGCGGCACACGTCGTTGCTCGTTGTTCAACGAATGCGTAACCGATGACGAGCGCATCAGCACGAATGCGCGCGTGCTGCGGCTGGCCGTCACCACGATCGTCGTGCCGAGCTGCGCATCGCTCGGAACGGAGCTGAGAGTCGGACGCGACGCGGCGGAACCGTCCGAGTTGAGCAGGTACGGCGGCGTCAGGATCTCGATGTCGGTGTGATTGGTCGAGCATGATCCGCACAGACCCCCGCCGCCGCTCAGCACGCGTCCGTCGTTCAGCAGCAGCGCGACGCTGTGATAGGTGCGCGGCACGGCCTGCTGCGCGAGCGGGGAAAACGTGTTGGTCGCGGGGTCCCAGAGTTCCGGGGTGAGGACCGCGTTGTTGTCCGAGAAAGGCTCGGCGAAGGTCTGTCCGCCGATCACGACGACCTGTCCGTTCGGCAGCACGACGCTGTTGTTGAACGCGCGCCGGTAGCTCATCGGCGGGATGGTCCGCGTCGTCGCGTTGCCGCTGCTGATGTCGATGAGCGTCGCGTTGGCCGTGGCCGGCGACTGATCGTAGCTCGGCGCGCCACCGACCGCGAGAATCTTGCCGACGTCGTACATGACCGCGTTGCCGTTCATCGCGTCGCCGTCGCTGCCACGGTTGCCGGCCGGGCTCACGTTGCCGTTGCCCGCCGTATCGAACCAGTGCATCGCCTTGCTCGGTCCCGCATGGAACACGCGTCCGTTGCCGACCGCGAACATCCACGCGTGATTGTCGGAGCGGAACACGCCTCTCGCGTCGTTCGTGACGATGTAATCGTCGAGAATCGCGCTATTGATCCGCCAGCCCGAACCCGAGGTCCACGTTTCGCCGGACTTTCCTCCGAGCCCTCCGCTCCACGAGCCGCCCATGACGAACACGTTGCCGTTGCTCAGCGTCACGCTACCCTGATAGCCGCGCGGGATGTTCATCTGATTGCCCGCGGTCCATGTGTTGGTCGTCGGCGAATAGATGCTGGTCTGCCGCACGCTCAATCCGCCGGTCACGAAGATGCGGCCATCGGGGAGATTGGAAATGCCGGGGCAGAACATGTCGTGCGCGGTATTGGTCACGATCACTTGCGAACTCGTGCCGTTCGATGGATTGAAGATCGCCGTGTAGGTTCTCGCCGGCGGATTCGCGCTGTCGGTGAAGTCGAGCGGCGCGTCGGCCGACCAGACGAGCACGTTTCCATTGGGCAGATTGGCGGCTTGCAGCGGGACGAGCGGCAACTGATACGGCGTCGTCCACTTCGACGGCAATGCGGCTTGCTGTACCGGCAGGCCGGCCACTTGCCACGTTTGCGTCGCGCTTCCGTTGCACACTTGCTGCGATAGTTGATTGCCTTGCGACGTCGTGCTCGATGCGGTCACGCACAAGCCGCTATGTCCCGCGACGATCGCGTAGCCCGCGCCTTGCGGCGTCAACGAGAACGCCTGATTCGCGCCGCCATTGCAGGTCCACTGGATGACGGGGCCGCCCGGACTCTGGCTTTGGCCCGAGACGTCCATGCACAGGCCGCTGTTCTGATTGATGAGGTTGTAGCGCGTGCCGGTCGCTGACGGAAACCACTGCTGATTCGCGCCGCCCCAGCAGGACCACGTAATCACGGGCGCGCCCGGCGCCCTCGATTCGCCGCTCACGTCGGCGCACAGGCTGGTGCCGCTCAGCGTGATGGGCGCCGAGCTTTGCGCGCGCGCGGCGTGCGGCATGCCCGCCAATGCCAGCGGCAACGCGACGAGCAGCAAGAAGCGCATGCATCGGACGAACAGGCTTGACGCGTGGCTCGTCGAACGGATTCCAGGCATGGTTGCACCCCGTACATGAAGCGGGTTACGTACGTGCGAGCGCGCCGAGCACATCGCAGATGTCTTCGACGCGAGGAAGATCGGCGCTTCGCCAGCGCAACATCCCGTTGGCATCGAAGCAATAGACCTGGGTGGAATGGTCAGCGATGTCGCCGAGAGGCGCGTTGCTGCCCGAGAGCGCCACGCGCATCCGGTCGACATCGGCGAGTGCCGGCGTCGCTGCATTCCAGGCGGAACCCGCCTGAAAGCGCGCGAGCCATGCGCGCAATGCCGACGGCGAATCCGAAAGCGGATCGATCCCGACCGACAGCAATTGCACCGGACGACGCGCGCGGATTTGCGGTATCCGTTCCTGAACCGCGTTGAACAACGCGCCTTGCAAGGGACATATCGTGCCGCAGCCGGTATAGACGGTTTGCACTGCAGTCACGCGCTGATGCAGCAAGTCGCTGAGCAGACGCTTCTTGCCGGTCTGATCGACGAGCCATGCATCGTCGAGACGGACTGGCGGCGTGACGAGTCCGAGATCGCCATGCTGCGCGAAGGAGGGCGACGACACTGCACCCAGAGCGAGCGCGGCCATGTGGCGAAGCAGCGAGCGGCGAGCCGATGAGCGCGCGGGCGCCTGCATGCCGGATGTCATTCGGTCGGGCATCGTTTCGCGGATTTCCGAAATCGTCGTCATCGGCACGTTCCTGGTCCCGGCGAGGGCTCTCAAGGTGAGACTTGCATGTCGGACATCCGGACAGACGGCCTTGCGATTTGCATGACCATTGGCCCAAAGATTAGCAGCCCAAATCGGCAAAAAAAGTTCGAGACGCGAAATAAGTAGGTAGATATGTGCACTCCCCCACATTCGTTTTTACAGCCCCGGCAACATGTCATCAACGACGCGCACGATTTCGAAAAGTGCAATGTAAAACCTGCGCGATTGATTCACTCCGCGATTTGCGATAGCTTTCAGTCGGTAAAGAGCCTTCCCCGTTACGCCCGAACGTTCGGTGACAAGACTGCTCTGGTTCTCCGTCACCATTCCGCGAAGGCGCGCGAGTCGCGAGCAAAGCTGACGTGCTCTTTTGTAAGCCAGGTTCGTCGCTCGCCCTCCGTTTCCCGATGTTCAATAGCGGCCGAATTGCGTCCCTCGGGGCGCTCGACGGCTTCCTCGCTTCGCTGATGCGCTGGTTTGCGGGTACACGCTGCTATGGGGCATCACGATTGCTCTGTTGCAGCACCGATGTCGCCCGACACCGCGTTGTCCGTTCCGGCCCCTTCCGGAGAAGGAGAATGCAAATGAATGCGCGTTTTTCCGCTTATGCCGCCGCACTCGGCGCCGTGCTGATCGCGGCAATCATCGCCGCGTGCAGTGGCGGCGACTCCGGCGGCGATGCGACATCGGCCGCGGCGAGCCGGGCCGCGTCGAGCGTGGCGAAGGCAACGTCGCCCAGCAACGCGATGGACGTCGTCACCTGGCACAACGACATCGCCCGCACCGGACAGCAACTCGCCGAAACGACCCTCACGCTCGCGAACGTCAACCAGAACACGTTCGGCAAGGTGGCTTTCTATTCCGTCGATGGCGCCGTCGACGCGCAGCCGCTCTTTCTCGCGAACGTTCCGATCGGGGGCGCCACGCACAACGTCGTGTACGTCGCGACCGAGAACGGAAGCGTCTACGCGTTCGATGCCGACAGCGGCGCGACGCTTTGGAGAGTCTCGACGCTCGGCAGCGGCGAGAATCCGAGCGACGATCACAAGTGCCATCAGATCACGCCGACGATCGGTGTGACGGCGACGCCCGTCATCGATCGCGGGCGCGGACCGAACGGCGCGATGTATGTCGTCGGCATGTCGAAGGACGCGTCGGGCGGCTATCACCAGCGCATCCACGCGCTCGATATCACGACGGGCGCCGAGCTCTTCAACGGTCCGACCGAAATCCGCGCGACCTATCCGGGCAACGGCGCGGGCAGCCAGAACGGCACGCTGACGTTCGATCCGGGTCAGTACGCCGAGCGCGCGGCGTTGCTGCAGTTGAACGGCGTCATCTATACCGCGTGGACATCGCATTGCGATTTCATGCCGTACACCGGCTGGGTGATCGGCTACGACGCCAACACGCTGCAGCAGGCGAGCGTGCTGAACGTCACGCCGAACGGCCAGATGGGCTCGATCTGGATGAGCGGCGCGGGCCCTGCGTCGGACGGCGAATCGATCTATTTCCTCGATGCCAACGGCACCTTCGACCCGACGCAGAACGAGCACGAGATGCCGATCAACGGCAACTTCGGCAACGGCTTCCTGCGGCTGAATCTCGGGCCGTTGAGAGTGCAGGACTACTTCCAGCCGTCGAACACGGTGCAGCAATCGAACGAGGACGAAGACCTCGGTTCCGGCGGCGCGATGGTCTTGCCCGATTTCACCGATGCGAACGGCAAGGTCTGGCGTCTCGCGGTCGGCGCGGGCAAGAACTCGACGATCTATGTCGTCAACCGCTGGTCGATGGGCAAGTTCGATTCGAACGCGGATCACATCTATCAGGAGCTCGTCGGCCAGATACGCGGACCGATGTTCGGCGCGCCCGCGTACTTCAACGGCAGGGTCTATTTCGGCTCGGTCGGCGACAACATCAAGGCGTTCACGGTAACGAACGCCGCGCTGTCGCGCACGCCGTCGAGTCAGACGCTGAACTCGTTCGGCTTCCCGGGCGCGACGCCGAGCATTTCGGCGAACGGCACGTCGAACGCGATTCTGTGGGCGGCGGAGAACGGGTCGATCGGCGTGCTGCGCGCCTACGACGCGACCAATCTCAATCATCAGCTCTACAGCAGCGTCGATGCGGGCGCGCGCGACCAGTTCGGTGCGGGCAACAAGTTCATCACGCCGATGATCGCGAACGGCAAGGTGTATGTGGGCGCGAAGAATGGCGTCGCCGTGTTCGGATTGCGGTCGCAATAGCGCTGTCTGCCTATGACCGAACACGTCACGCACAGGATCGAGGCGAAGGAGAAAGCCACCGGGTTGCTCTTCGCAGTTGCGTACGCGGTACTTTCGTTGACGGCGATCGCGCTGGCCGGCCCATACGGATGGGACGACGGCGCCATCACCGTCGCGTATGCACAGACGCTCGGGCGGCACGGATTGTTTGCGTTGACCCCGGTGTCGCCGTTGGGCGAAGGTACGTCGACGGTGCTCATGACGGCGATGCTCGCGATCGGGCATTGGCTGTTCCATCCGGGCTTTCTCGAAGCGATCAGGGCGGCGCAACTGCTTTCGTTCATCGCGCTCAGCGCTACGCTGGTGCTGATGTGGCGCGCGCTTCAACCGTCATTGCCGAGCCCGACGCATCGGCTCATCGTCGTGTCCTTGCTCGGGCTGCTTCCGATGTGTCAGGCCGAGATCGTCAACGGCATGGAGATGACGGTCTTCGCGTTGCTGCTGCTCGCGTTCGTGCTCTACTGGCGCGCGCAATCGACGCTCGCGTATGCACTCGTGCCGCTTCTGATGCTGACTCGCTTCGAAGCGGTGTTCTATCTGGGTTTCGCGCTGGGCTGGATGGTCGTGTTTTGCCCGCAGGAACGCTCGCGCGCGTTTCGAATGTGCGTGTGCCTGATGCTTTGTTTTCTGCTGATGACGCTCTGGCGATATTGGGTCTTCGGCGTATTGTTGCCGAACACCATTCTGGCCAAGCTTCACGCGCCATACAGCAAGAAGGGCTGGGACGGCTTACTGGAGAAGCTGCGCGGCCTCAAGGATTTTCTCTTCGTGAACGCCGCGCTGCTGGCTGGCATCGTCCTGAGCTGGAAGGGCGGTCAGGCGCGCCGTCTCGATCCGATGCCGCTGCTTCTGATAGTGGCCTTCGGCGTGTTCGCACTGATATCGGGAAGAAACTGGGGCTATACCGGCCGGATGTTCGTGGCGGTGCTGCCGATCCTCGTGCTATCGCTCGCGGAACGTTTCGCGAACATGCGTCGGCCGCGCGTCTTGCGCTGGCTCTTGCTGTGCCTTGCCGGGACCTTCGTGTTCAACGCCAAGGTGCTGCGCGAAAACGTCGACACGATGATCGTCGGCGCGGCGATGCGCGGCGCGCTGCCGGCTTCGATGGATGCAATGGGAAGCGCGGTTCGCAAAAGGGTGTGGAATCAATCGCCCGGCGACTGGCGAGGCGTAACGCCACAGAACTTCGCGATGACCGGCGCGTCGGTCGATCGCTTGCGCGAGCATCTCGGGCAGCCGACGCTCAAGTTCCTGACGCCGGACGTCGGCGGCACGGCATTGTGCTGCGAACGCCTGAACATCCTGGATCTGGGGCTGCTGACGAATCCATCGCTGACGCGTCAGGGGTATGCGAAGCTGGGCGACTATATAAGCACGGAACGTCCCGAAGTCATCGAAACGCATGGCGTATGGAGCAGGGACAGCGACATCTACTCGCTTGCCGCGTTCAAGGCGGATTACAGGCCCGCCATATACGACGGGTCGCTGTTCTGGCTGCGTGACGACGTTCTTCAACGTCTGATCGCGCGCGGCATGTCCGCCGATCTCGTCTCGCCTCGCGCGCTGCCGGATACGCGCTATCTGGGCGACGAGTGGGACGTTGAAAATCTGATGCGCTTTCCCGCCGTGACGGTGCTCGGTCGATGAACGATTCACACGCGCCGAAGCGACCTGCGGTAAGGAAACGAAAGGCATCGCATTGAATCAATGAGCGCGCCATCGCTCTCATTGGTTTTATGGAGATGCCTATGAACAGACTTGCGATTGCTTCCCTTCTTTGTGTCATCACCTTTGGACAGACGGCCGCGTTCGCTCAACCGGCCGGACCGGATGCAGGCCCGGATCATCGACAACAGGAAGGGCCCGGCAAGCCGCGAAACGCCGGACCCGAAGCACGCGGACACGACGATGCGCGCCGTCCGGTGCCGCATCAGGACTGGCATTCGGGCGACCGTCTGCCGGATTCGTATCGTGGATCGCGTTACGTCGTGAAGGACTGGCGCGCGCATGACCTGCACGCTCCGCCCTCGGGTTATCAGTGGGTGCAGGTGAACGGCGACTTCGTGTTGGCGGCGATCGCCACGGGCGTCATTTCGAGCATCATCGTGTCGTCGCATTGACCGACAAGGCGGCTCGAATCAGCCGTGCAAGGCCAGTCCCTTTACCGCCTTGTCGACGGCCTTTTTGGCGCCGTGCAGCGCGAGGCCGACGAGATCGAGATTCGCCGCGTCCTCGGCACGAAATGCCTCGCGATTCGCGGCATCGTGCCCGGTGGAAAACATCGCGTGAACATACGGCACGATTCTGAGTTCGCGCGTGATCGCCTGTCGATGCGCGGCTTGCAGGCCGGACAGATCGGCGGCGAACACGAGCATCGGCTGGCCCAGCATGCGGCCGTAGCGATGTCCGGCGGCGTCCTCGTAAGGCTCGCCGAGCGCTTCGGGCACCGCGGCCGCGACGCCGGTCGCGAGAAAGGCGACGACATTGAGCTTTTGCCAGACGGGCAGATCATCGCGCACGATGAGCGCCACTTTGGTGTCGAACATGAAGGTTCCTCCTTGGAACATTCATGTTGCGCGATTCGCGGCGTTCAGTCTGGAACGTTTGTGCACATCCGCCGATACGCGGCCGGTGTCATCCGGTACGCGCGATGAAACCAGCGGCCGAGGTGGCTCTGATCCGAGAATCCGACGATCGCGGCAACCTGCGCAGGCCGATGACCGGCCGCCAGCAAGCGACGCGCGGCGCGCAGGCGCAAGCGCACCAGATACGCGTGCGGCGACGTGCCGAACGCGCGCTTGAAGAGGCGCGTCAGGCGGAACCGGTCGATGCCCGCAACGGTCGCGAGCTCATCGAGTCCGATGTTGCCGTCCATCTGTTCATGCAGGAGATCGCGCGCGCGAAGGGCGGCGAGCGGCGCGGTGACGCCGCCGATCGACGGCGCGTCGCGCAACTGGCCGCTGAGTTGCGTCAGCAGGCGATCGAACGCCTGATCGCGCGCGAGCCTGCCTTCGTCGTGATAGATGGCGTGGAACGCCGTGCGGATGACGTCGACGAGCCGGCGATCGTCGACGAGCGTTCGACTGAAAGCCGCCTCGACGCTGCGCAGGCCCGGAAGATTCAGTTCGTGCGCCGCGCGTTCGACCCATGCTTGCGGCAGGTACAGCATCGCGTAGGTGAAGCCGCCGGCTTCCGGCGCATGACCGTCGTGCAGCGCGCCGGGTTCGATCAATATCGCGCGGCCCGGCACGCTCGTATGCAAAGACCGATGACACTGAAAGCGCTGCACGCCTTGTTCCGTGTAGCCGATCAGCATGTCGTCGTGATCGTGCGGGTCGTAGGCGTGACCGCTGAAATGCGCGCGCAGCCCTTCGATACCCGTCTCCGGATCGCGCCGCGCGGCGAGCCAGTGATCGGCGTGCTCGTTGAATACGGTTGCGGTTGTCATCGCTCGCTCCGGCGCTGCTTAACCAAGGAATGTTATCCGAAAGGGCACGCATCCTGCTGCGCGCGTAGTGCGTTCTTCCATCCAATTTTCGCTACACGATGTCCACAGAAACAATCGACGTTGCCGTTTCACCGATCCCGTTAAACCAGCGCCGGCGCGTGTTCGCGGGCCTCATTCTCGCGATGATCCTCGCGGCGCTCGACCAGAGCATCGTGGCGACCGCGCTGCCGGTCATCGCGGGCGAACTCGGCGGCCTGAACCATCTTACGTGGGTCGTCACCGCGTTCATGCTGACGTCGACGGTCAGCGCGCCGCTCTACGGCAAGCTCTCCGACATGTACGGACGCAAGCCGTTCTTCGCGCTCAGCATCGGCATTTTTCTCGTGGCTTCGGCGCTGTGCGGCGCGGCGCGATCGATGAACGCGCTCATTCTGTTTCGCGCGCTGCAAGGATTCGGCGCCGGCGGGCTGATGACGATGTCGCAGACGCTCGTCGGCAGCATCGTGCCGATGCGCGAGCGCGGGCGCTATCAGGGCCTCTTCACCGGCGCGTTCGCGGTGAGCAGCGTCGCGGGGCCGTTGCTGGGCGGCTTCATCACGAGTCACGCGTCATGGCGATGGGTGTTCTACATCAATCCGCCGATCGGCGCGCTGTCGCTCGCGCTCGTGATGATGTCGCTGCCGAAGGTCGAGCGCGGCGGCGAGCACGCCGTCGATTACGCGGGCGCGGTGCTGGTCTGCATCGGGACATCGGCGCTGTTGCTGGTGTTCAATTCGGCGTCCGCGTCGTTCATGTCGGGCATGCGCTCGCCGTTGTCGTGCGTGCTTGCGCTCGCGTGCTTCGTCGCCCTGTTCTTCGTCGAGCGGCGCGCGCGGGAACCGATCATCGATCTGAAGCTCTTCGGCAACGTGCCTTACGCGACCTGCGTGGCGGCTTCCGGCATCATGGCCTTCGCGATGATGGGCTCGCTCGTCTTCATGCCGCTCTATTTCCAGCTCGTATTGGGCGAGACGCCCGAGCAGTCCGGCGCGATGATGCTGCCGCAAGTCGCGATGATGCTCGTCACGTCCGTGACCGGCGGACGTTTTTCCGTCGGCAGCATGCGGCGTATCGCGACGCTCCTGTCGATCGGCGTCTTTCTCGAATGTCTCGGTCTCGCCTCGCTCGCCTTGCTGGCGCATATCGGCGCGAGCGTGCCGCTCTTTCTCTGCGCGATGGCGGTGCTCGGCGCGGGCATGGGCATCGGCATGCCGAACGCGACGGTCATCGTGCAGAGCTCGGTGCCCGAGCGCGTGCTCGGCGCCGCCACCGCGACGATGGGATTCGTGCGCTCGCTGGGAGCGTCGCTGGGCGTGGCGTTGTCCGGCGGCATCATGACCTTCGTGCTCAAGCGCGAGATGAGCGGGCTGCCTGCGTCCCTCGATACGCAGGCGCTGCTGGATCACGGTATCGCCGCGATCGCGCAGATGAGCGCGGCGCAGCAGGCGCAGATCGTCGCGGTCTATCGCGGCGCGATCGGTGCGAGCCTGATCGCGGGCGGCATCGTCATGTTCATCGGCTTCCTGCTGGTGCTGAATCTCACGCGGCGCGCCCTGCCGCAACGCTAGCCGCGCGCGTTACAGAATGCTGTTCAGCGCCTTCGCGAATCGGGCCTCCGTGCCTTCGATGTCGTGAAGCTTGTCCAGCCCGAACAAGCCGATGCGGAAGGTCTTGAAATCTGCCGGCTCGTCGCATTGAAGCGGAACGCCCGCCGCGATCTGCACGCCGGCATCGGCGAATTTCTTGCCGGTGCGGATGCCGTCATCGTCCGTGTAGCAGACCACGACGCCCGGCGCTTCGAAACCTTCGGCCGCCACGCTCTTGAAGCCCTTGTCGGCCAAGAGCGAGCGGATGCGCTTGCCCAGCTCGAATTGCTCCGCTTGCACTTTGTCGAAGCCGTATGCCTCGGTTTCCTTCATGACATCGCGCAGTGTCGTGAGACTGTCCGTGGGCATCGTGGCGTGATACGCGAAGCCGTTGTTCTCGTAGGCTTCCATGATTTGCAGCCATTTGCGAAGGTCGCAGGCGAAGCTCGTGCTCGTCGTCGCGTCGATTCTTTCGCGGGCGAGCGGGCTCAACATGACGAGTCCGCAACACGGCGACGCGCTCCATCCCTTTTGCGGCGCGCTGATGAGCACATCGACGCCGCTCGCTTCCATGTCGACCCAGACGGTGCCCGAGGCGATGCAGTCCAGCACGAACATGCCGCCCACGGCGTGAGCCGCATCGGCCACGGCGCGCAGATACGAATCGGGCAGGATGATTCCGGCTGCGGTTTCGACGTGCGGCGCGAAGACGAGATCGGGCTTGTTCTGCTTGATCGCGGCGACGACTTCTTCGATCGGCGGCGGCGCAAATGCGGCCTGCCTGCCTTCCGCGACCGGGCGCGCCTTCAGCACGGTCGATTCGGACGGAATGCCGCCGATGTCGAAAATCTGCGACCAGCGGTAGCTGAACCAGCCATTGCGGATGACGAGGCACTTCTTGTTCGTCGCGAACTGCCGGGCGACCGCTTCCATGCCGAACGTCCCGCTGCCGGGAACGACCGCGACGGCCTTGGCGTTGTAGACCTTCTTCAGGGTGTTGGAGATGTCGCGCATGACGCCCTGAAAGCGCTGCGACATATGGTTGATCGATCGGTCGGTGAAGACGACCGAGTATTCGAGAAGTCCATCTCGATCGACGTCAGGGAGTAACGCGGGCACGCTGGCCTCCTGTAGCGGACGATTCGACGAATCGGAATTAGATTCTAACGTCGCCATCGACGAGGCGTCGGCTGCGGCCGCGCAATGTCGGCAATCGGACTTTGTTACAAGTCTTACCGCCGACGTGCGGCAGTTTTACCGAAGGTTTTCGTAAGCCGCGGTTATACTCGGCCCGTCTCAAAAACAATCATCCGAACTATGTCAAAGCGAATCATTCGACTCGTTGCAATCGCAGCGCTCACGGCTGCTGCGTCGGTTTCGGCGATGGCCGGCGACATGAACAATGCGCTCGGCGGCGCGCTCGGCGGCGTAGCCGGCGCGGCGCTGGGCGGCGCGGTGGGCGGCAGCACGGGCGCGGTGCTCGGCGGGGCGGTAGGTGGC
>NZ_JALQEK010000056.1:0-162872 GCF_023630765.1 Caballeronia sp. ATUFL_F2_KS9A
GTCCGCGCAGCCTCAACCCGCGTATCTCAAGCAATCCGATTCGGCGTGGTCCGTCTTTGGCCGCGTGATCGCGGCGCTCGGCGGCGGCGCGGGCGCGGCATTGGGCGGCAATGTATCGCGCTCGAATTCGTACGCGGACGACTACAGCCGCGGCTATAACGGCCGTCGCGGCAAGCATCACAAGCATCATCGCCACGACTGACGTTCACGCGTCGGCATGCTGTCTGCGCGCGCCTTTCATCGAATCGAGCACGGTCCTTGAATGCGATGGATGCGCGCAATGATCACGTACGTCGCAGAGGCGCCGCTTTCGGCGTCCGCGCGCTCGCGCGCCGCTTCGCCGGCCCGAGCGCGCATCCAAACGCGAAGCGACGCGTCCTCACCCTGCGCGGGTGCGTCGACTAAGGCTTCAGGACCACCTTGATGCACCCGTCCTGCTTATCGCGGAAGGTTTCGTACATCTGCGGCCCGTCCGCCAGATTCATCCGGTGCGTGATCACGAAGGACGGATCGATCTGTCCTTCTTCGATGCGCTTGAGCAAGTCGTCGCTCCATCGATTGACGTGCGTTTGCCCCATGCG
Source organism: Caballeronia sp. ATUFL_F2_KS9A (assembly GCF_023630765.1). NCBI lineage: Bacteria > Pseudomonadati > Pseudomonadota > Betaproteobacteria > Burkholderiales > Burkholderiaceae > Caballeronia > Caballeronia sp. ATUFL_F2_KS9A. The sequence goes on from NZ_JALQEK010000056.1 coordinate 582, forward strand.
CCAGGTGAGACCCTTGTTCATCGCCGCGCCGAACGGAATCTTGTCGATCAGTCCGCCATACACGCCCGGCACCGAGAGCACGCCCGCCGGACGGCACACGTAGATCATCTCGCGCAGCACATGCGGCCGGTCGGATTCGAGCTTGACGGCCTGCTTGATTCGATCGTAGATGCCGTCGAACGAGCGCGTCGCGTGCGACTCCATGCCGACGGCATCGATACACTTCTCGGGGCCTTTACCTTGTGTCAGATCGCGCAAGCGGTCGAGCACGCTTTCGTCCTTGAAGTTGATCGGGATCGCGCCCGCCGCCTGCGCCATCGCAAGCCGCTCGGGAACGTGATCGATGACGATGACCTGTCGCGCCCCCAGCAATATCGCGCTGCGGATCGCCATCTGTCCGACGGGGCCCGCGCCCCAGATCGCGACGGTGTCGGTCGGTTCGATTTCGCAATTGACCGCGGCCTGCCATCCAGTCGGGAAGATGTCGCCGAGAAAGAGCACCTGTTCGTCGGAAAGGCCATCGGGAATCTTGATATGGGTCTTGTCCGCGAACGGCACGCGTACGTATTCGGCCTGTCCGCCCGCATAGCCGCCTGTCAGATGCGTGTATCCGAAGAGGCCGGCCGTCGTATGACCGAAGAGTTTGTCGGCGGCGTCCTTGTTCCGGTTCGAGCGTTCGCAAACGGAGAAATTGCCCCGCTTGCATTGATCGCATTCGCCGCAGATGATCGTGAACGGCACCACGACACGATCGCCCACTTTGAGGGCGGTGTTATCACGGCCGACTTCGACCACTTCGCCCATGAATTCGTGACCCATCACATCGCCCGATTCCATGCCGGGCATGAAGCCATCGAACAGATGGAGGTCCGAGCCGCAGATCGCGCAAGTCGATACCTTGATGATCGCATCGCGGCCGTGCTCGATCACGGGGTCCGGAACGGTGTCGTAACGGATGTCTTTCTTGCCATGCCAGATGAGTGCCTTCAAGGTCGCCTCCTGCGGATTGATCCGATCGTCGGATAGGTGCGTCGTCGCTGCCATTCGACTTGCGCAACGCGTATTCCCGCCGAGGCATGGCACATGCACATGCACGCTTGAACGATTCCTCCGACATCAAGGATAAAGCGCGATGACAAACGGTATGGCCGACCTCTTCCGGCGTCTGACGGCAGGCGTCCATGTGATCGGCGTGGCGGACGGTGCGACCAAGAACGCGTTTACGGCGAGCTCGGTCATGCAGGTCTCGTTCGACCCGCTGCTCGTTGCGATCGCAATCAATCCGGCGCATGCGTCCTATCGGATACTGCAACGCGGACGCGCGTTCTCCATCAACGTGCTGCGTTCGGATCAGCAGACGTTGGCCGCGCACTTCGGGACACAATCGGGCCGCACGATCGACAAGCTGTCGTCGACGCCTTGGAAAACCGGCCGAAGCGGCGCGCCGATACTGCCCGATGCGCTGGCGTATTTCGACTGTCAGGCTATCGGCGATATCGAAGCCGGGGATCATCGCCTCGTGACAGGCAGCGTGATAGACGGTGCGGTGCTTTCTCCCGAAGCGCAGCCGTTGATCTATGTCGCGACGGAAGATCTGGACCGGAGCGCGCAGCTCTACGCCAAGTCGTTCAACGAATCGAAGTAGAAGTTACGCTTGCGGCGGCTGTACGTTGGAGGCGCTCAGGCCGCCGTCTACCGGCGCATCGCGCCGGTGACGAAGCGCGTCGCATGCTGGGTCGAGATTCGTTCATGGATCGATCAGGGAAAGCGGGTTCTCATTTCAGATCGGCCGGCACCTTGCCGCCGTTCTCCGCGAGCTTCGTCATGACCTGCTTGTGCAGCCAGATGTTCATCGTGGCGGAGTCGTCGGTGTTGCCGGTGTAGTGCAGTTCTTGCGCCAGCGCCTTGCGCGATTCGAGACTGCCATCGAGATCGAGCAGCTTCAGCAGATCGACGATGGACGATCGCCAGTTCAGCGCCGCGCCGTTTTGCTGCTGCTTTTGCGTGAGGATCGCAATGACGTCCACTTCGGGCAATGGCGTGACCGGTGGCCGTGCAGGCTCGACGCCCGGCGTTGCGGGCGTGCCGGCGGCGCCGCTCGCCGAACCCAGAGGCGTGCTGGTCGGATTGCCCGATGACGTCGTGCTCGATGGCGGCGCCGCATTGGGTGCCGCAGGCGGCACGGTCCCGCCGGAAGCGGTTGCCGCCGGATGGTCGTGCGGAAAGATCTTGTTCAATATGTTCGAGAAGATGCTCATGTTTTCCTCTGTGCGTCAGTGATGTCGATGTTCCGCGCATCGCGCATCGAGCGTGCCGCGCGTCTCGTCATGCGACGGGCCCGTGCACGAAGTAACGAAGCAACGGCGCGAAGGTCATCGCGTCGGTCGGCTTCGCGCAAAACGCGTCGAATCCCGCTTGCTTCGCGCGTTGCAGATCGGCCTCGCTTGCTGCCGCCGAATGGGCGATAAGAATGGTCCCGGACGTGTTCGCGTCCGCGCGAAGGCGGGCGGCGACTTCGAGCCCGGACATGTCGGGCATCCAGATATCCAGCAGGACGACTTCCGGTTTGCATCGCGTGGTCGCGTCGATTGCGCCGAGGCCGCCGTAGACGGCATCGGCATCGAATCCGCACACGGCCAGAACCATGCTGATGGCGTCGGCCGTATCCACATAGTCGTCGACGACGAGCACGCGCGGCGTGCCGGGCGCGGTTTTCGTTCTACGTGTCCAGATCGCGCATTTCGGTACCAGGTATTCGCTCACGGCACTCATGATTCGTTGGCGCATCGATAACGCTCGAACGGCGCTGCCCCGAGCCGGAGCAGCGCCGCGGGTCTTACACTTCGTTCGCCTTTCCAGCGCCCAGGTCGGCGCCGGTGGTCGGATCGGCGGACGGATCCGAAGCCGTGCGCGATGCCATCGCCTGCAGCACTTCGACATCGCGTTCGGTCACGGTCACGGTGGCCGCTCCGTCGCCGCCATCGACGGCCGGTTGCGGATCTTCGACGAACTTCCAATCGCCGCCTTCGTTCCACGGCCCGCGCGCGTCATTGCCCTTCGACATGTTGAAGTACACGCTCGTGAACTCCGGCTCGCCCGGCAGCTTGCCTTGCGGGAAGTTCGGCTGAATCGAATGAAGCGCCTTTTCAAACGACTTCTGATGCGCGATTTCGCGCGTCATCAAAAAGCCCAGCGCTTCCTTGATGCCCGGATCGTCCGTCACGTTGATGAGACGCTCATAGACGATCTTCGCGCGTGCCTCAGCGGCGATATTCGAGCGCAGGTCGGCCGTCGGTTCGCCGATGGTGTCGATATAGGCAGCGGTCCAGGGCACGCCCGCGGAGTTGGTGAGGGCAGGGCCGCCGCCATAGAGCAGCGCGGTGGTGTGCGAATCGTTGCCGCCGCCCGTGAGCGAGCGATACAGCTCGGCTTCCGATTCCACTGCTTCCGCGAGCTGGCCCTTTGCGCCCTTGTTCAGCATCGCGACGATCGAGCCGATCACTTCGAGATGGCTCAGTTCTTCGGTGGCGATATCGAACAACAGGTCCTTGCGGCCCGGATCGTCTTCGCCGACAGCTTGCGTGAAGTACCGGCACGCGGCAGCCAGTTCGCCCTGCGGCCCGCCGAACTGCTCGAGCATCAGATTGGCGAGACCCGGATTGGGCGCGCTCACGCGGACGGTGTATTGCAGACGCTTGTTATGCACGAACATTGCATGGCTCCTTTTAGGGCGCACGAAACCCTTCACGGTCCCGGCGCGAATCATCAAGGTTGGACGGTTATGCTCGCAGCGACCAAGAGGACGTCGAAGGCGTCGGTTACGGTCATGCTGCTGCAAGCCTCAGCGCGATGCATCGCGCTGGCGTATCGCGGGGGAAAGCCGCGTCGTGGAATGGAAGGCCGGCTGTCCGGATCGAGTCCGCGGCATCGGCCTGAATGGGAATCAGCAACGCGTATGCCACGCGATTCAACTGACTTCGAAGGAGCGGGCATCGACGATGCTTGATGCCGAGCGGATGAATCAACGGAGACAACCATGAACGTCAAGTCGCTTATGGGACGAACCTTCGCGTGGCCCGCACGCACGTTCAAACGTTTCAGCGCGGATCGTGCTGCGCCGATGGCCGCGAGCATCGCGTTCTATTCAGCGTTCTCGCTCGCGCCGACGCTCGTCATGGTGATCGCCGTCGCGGGCCTCGTGTTCGGCGCGGAGGCCGCTCGCGGTCAGCTCTTTCATCAGATCAACGGCATGCTCGGCAAGGATGCCGCCGCGAGCGTGCAGGCGATCGTCGAGCACGCGCATCAGAGCGGCGGAAGCGGCATTGCCGCGGTGATCTCGTTCGTACTGCTGGCCGTGGGCGCATCGGCGACGTTTTCATCGTTGAACACGGCGCTATCGATCATCTGGCCGAAAAGCGGCAGAGAAAAATCGGGCGTCGCCACGCTCGTCAAGGTTCGGCTGATCTCCTTCGGTCTCGTGATGGGCGTCGCGTTCCTGCTGATCGTGTCGCTCGTGCTGGACACCGCCGTGCAGGCCGCGGGCAAATGGGTGTTCGGGGAATCGCCGCTCGTCGTCATCGGCGACATCGTGCAGTTCGTGCTCGGTCTCGCGATCCTTTCGTGCGCTTTCGCCGCGCTGTTGAAGTATCTGCCCGATGGTCACGTACCGTGGCGCGATGCGCTCGTAGGCGGCGTTATCTCCGCGGTGCTGTTCTCGGTCGGCAAGAAGCTGTTCGCGCTCTATCTCACGCATGCCGGGACCGCGAGCGCATTCGGCGCGGCCGGGTCGCTCGCCGTGCTCCTGATGTGGCTGTATTTCGCGGCAGCCGTCATGCTGCTGGGCGCGGAAGCCGCTGCAACGCGAGTCGAGGCGCGCGAAGGCAAGACCGACGAATCGAACGAGAAGCGCGAGCCTCATGCAGCGCCGGCGACGAACGTGCCCGCCACGACACGTCCGCAAACCGCGCCCGCGATGCAAACGCGCCCGAGCGTCGCGCCGAACGGTTCGCCGGTGATCGCGAAGGTAATCGGTGCGGTAAAAGCGAACCCGAGTCGATTCGCAATCGCCGCGGCAGGCGCGACGCTCTTCGTGTTCGCGAGGGGCGGACATCGACATCACACGGAAAGACGTTCCTGAGCAACTTCGGCACGGCGGATGCTGCGAAACGCGTGAGCGTTCGGCAAGGAGCCACACATGCAAGGGCATTTCGACGACCTGATGAAGCGGGCCATCTATTCAGGCTCCGCTGCGGGACTGGCTTCGGCTTGCGCCGCGTCGACCGCGGCCGTTCGCGCGGGACACGAGCCATACGCGGCGATCAACGCCGTATCCCATTGCTTATGGCCGAGAGCAATCTGGCATGAAGAACCGAGCTTCAGATACAGCGCGTTCGGCGCAACCATTCACATGGGAAGCGCGGCTTTCTGGGGCGTGTTGTTCGAGTCGTTATGCGGACAGCGTTCCCGGCCGGCGACGGTCGTCGCCGCCGCCGCGACGACCGCGCTCGTCGCCTATGTCGTCGATTACCACGCCGTGCCCAAACGAGTCACGCCCGGCTTCGAAGCTCATCTGTCGAAGCGCTCGCTCGCGATGACCTACGTCGCGCTCGGCGCAGGCTTCGCGATCGCGGCGCTGATTCGCGGACGCGCGGCGCGCTGAAGGCATCGGCTGTCATCGCCATTTGTCCATCACACAGGAGCACACGATGAACAAGGATCAAAGGGAAGGGATCAAGGAACAGATCAAAGGCTGGACCGATACGGCCATCGGCACCGTGACGGGCAATGAAGATCGCAAGGTGAAAGGCGATGTCGAAATTACCAACGGCGCCAATCGCAAGGACTATGGCGATCAGAAGGACAACATCGAAAAGGGCGTGGAAGACCCGGGCGATCCGACCAACGAGTAATCGATAGCGCGCAAGCGTTGAAACAAGAGTGGCCGTATGGTGCGGCCGCCGTAACCGTAAGGAGCATCGAACATGAGCACGCCATCGCAGCAAAGCGGACAGGACCAGAAGCCCTCCGGCGACGAAACCTTCACCACCGATGTCTCCGAAACGGACGACGAAGGCACGACCGTGCGCGAAGCCGAAGTGCGGAAGGACGACCTTTCCGAAGTCAAGCCGAACGAGGGCGCGGGCACGCCGGAGTAACGCACGTCATTTGTGGATGGTCGCGCGAAACGATCCCACGTCGTTGGCCGTGACCGGGCGCGCGTCGTTGCCCCACGACGCGCGCACATACGTGAGCACTTGCGCGATCTGTACGTCGGTGAGGCGTCCGGCGAAGGGCGGCATCGCCTGACGTGGCGGGCCGTGGATCGTCGCGGGGCTGTTGCCGCCTTCGACGAGCAGCCGGATCAGCGAGGTCGTATCTTCGCTGATGACCGAGGGATTGCCCGCCAGCGCGGGAAACGCATTCGGCACGCCCTTGCCATCGCTTCGATGACACTGCGCGCAAAACCCCGCATAGACCGCCGCGCCCTGTTCGGGCGCAACGTCGGGCGCGCGCGTCTTGAGACGTCCCGGCGACGCAAGCGACGGATCGAACACGCCGTCCGCCGCGCCGGTCGCGGGCAGCGTCTTCAGATAGACGGCGATCGAGCGCAGATCGTCATCGGTCAGGTATTGGGTGCTGTCCTCGATCGTTTCGACCATGCTGCCGAATGCGGCCATGCCCGCGCCGTGGCCCGTCTTGAGAAACGCGGCGATATCGTCCTGTGCGATGCGCCCGAGCCCCGAGCCGGAATCTCCGCGCAAATTCGGCGCGAACCAGTTGTCGTTGACGCCGCCGGAGAGGAACGTTTTCGATGACTCGTCGTATCCGCGTTCCTGATATGCGATGCCGCGCGGCGTGTGGCACGAGCCGCAATGCCCGAGCGACTGCACGAGATAGGCGCCGCGATTCCAGCTCGCATCGCGATCGGCGTGCGGTTCAAACCGCTGCTTCGGCGCGAACGCCATGCGCCACAGAGGCAACGCCCAGCGCTGGTTGAACGGAAAGGGTACTTTCGTTTCCGGCGGCCGGTGATTCACGGGCGGCACGCCATGCATCATGTAGGCGTAGAGCGCGCGCAGATCGTCGTCGCTGATCTTCACGAACGCCGGATACGGCATCGCGGGATAAAGCCCCTTGCCGCCCGGCGCGACGCCCTCGCGCAACGCCTTCGCAAAGTCCTCGTAGCTGTATGTGCCGATACCCGTCTCGCGATCCGGCGTGATGTTGCTGCTGACGATGGTGCCGAACGGCGACGTCATCTCGAGCCCGCCCGCATACGGCGCGCCGTTCGAGGGCGCGGTATGGCATCCGGCGCAGTCGGCGGCTTTGGCGAGATACGCGCCGCGCGCAATCAGTTCGGGCGATGGCGACGCCCTGTCGTCCGCCATGACGGCGAGCGGCCACAGAAGCAGAACGGAGAGGAAGCGGGATACGTTCATCGTTATTGGTGATACAGGTATGCGGCGATGTCACGCGCATCGATTTCGCCGACGCCCAGATCGGGCATCGCGCTCTGCGGTGAAATGCGCTGCGGAAAGCGGATCCATGTCTGCAGATTCTCCGGTGTGTTCGGCAGCTTGCCCGCGACATAAGCCCGCTCGCCGATGTTTTGCAGCGTCGGTCCGACCTTGCCGTAAGCGCCCGGCACGCCGTCGATCCGGTGACACGCGCCGCAGCCGTAACGCTGGATCGCATCGAGGCCGTGTCGCGGATTGCCGCCGGTGATCGCGTCGGCCGAAGGCGGCTTGCCCTGGCAAGCGGCGAGCGTAGCGATCAGAAGGAGCGCGATTGGAGTCGTGTGCATGTGCTCATCCTTCGCTGGCCACGTCGGCGACGGCGCGCGGCGGCGGCCGCCGCATCAGCCAGCGCGCGCCGACGAGCAATCCGCCGATCAGATACGCAAGCCCGCCCGGAACCCACATCACCAGACCGCCGAGTTGCTGATCCTGCAAGGGATCGAAGCCGAGGGCGCGCGTCGTCTCGATGCACGACGGATACCAGACACCCGGCGCGAGCGTCAGCAGCGCACCGAGCGCGCCGGTGTGGACCATCGTCGTGAAGAGGGAAAGCATCGCGTGGGCATTGGATGCGCCCTGCGCCTCCGATGCGCGGCCGAACACCGTCCACCAGAACAGCAGCGCGCTCGCCAGAAAACTGGCGTGCTGAAGCGTGTGGATGCCGGGGCGCGCGAGCGCCGCCTCGAAGAAGCGCGGCGCGTGCCAGCACCACAGCGCGGCGGCGTGCAACGTCCACGCGACGACGGGCAAGGTCAGGAAGCGCCATGGCAGTTTGATCCAGCGTGAACGCGTCGCCGCGCCGATGCGCGCTCTCGCGTTCGGGGGAAACGCCCAGAGCCACACGGCGAGCGGCCGGCCGATGACGAGCAGCGGCGCGGCCACGAGCATGAAGAGCTCGTGCTGCAGCATGTGCGCGGAGAAGAGCCATTCGCTCAATGCGTGCAGCGGCGAAACCAGCGCGACGACGAGCGTCGACCATCCGGCGGCGAACGCGATCAGCTTCGCGGTCCGCTCGCGACGGCCTTGCGCGCCGCGCTTGTGCAGCTTCAGATAGCCGGCGAGATAGAGCGTCAGGCTCGCCGCCAGCACGGCGACGATCCACGGTTCGAACGTCCACGCGAGCGGCGATGCCTCCGTCGCTGCGACGTGGGCATACGCATCGGCGGACGACAGGAGCACGCAAGGCAGCGCGCATTTCAGCAGGCGGACAGTAGCCATCGCGGTATCGAAATCGCGATCACGGAAAGCACCGACAGCGCGCCCACACCGGCCGCCACCGCCGCGATGAAACCGGCGCGTGCCGGACGGTCGCCGGTATCGGGCGTCGGCAGGGCGAGTTTGCGCCGCGCGTCGCGCCAGCGCTGCCATGCGAGCAGCGTCGCGGCCACGCAGACGATCGCGCTCGCGCCGCTCACGCCGTCGAGCAACGCATGGCCTCCGAGCCGGCACGCGGGCGTCACCAGCGCGTAGTTCAAGCTGAGACAGGCGAGAACGATGAACGGAGCGCCGAGCAGCGCGAGCCAGGTTTTCATAGCCGCGCCGCCCAATAGATGACGCCGTAGATCGGCAGCCAGCTCAACACGACGAAGTACCAATAGAGCGCGTTTTCGCTGACATCGACGAGCCGCTTGCCCTCGAACGGCCCCGTAAAGAGCAGCACCGTGAGCACGGCCGTATCGACGGTATCGGTGATGAGGTGAGTCGTGTGCAGACCGAGCAGCAGCCAGATGACCGAGCCATACGCGTTCGCGTACCAGCTCACGTTGAGCGATGCGAATTCGAATCCGCGTATCACGAGGAAAATCACCGATGCGCCCAGGCACACCGCGAGCCAGATCGCCGCTTTCCGGCGATCGCCACGTTCCGCCGCGTTCTTCGCGAGCTGGTTCGGCCACAGGCTGGCGAGCAGCACGACCGTGTTGAGCGTGCCCCAGAAAAGACGCGGCGGCTCGGCCGCCATCGGCCAGGCGGGGGCGCGCGTGCGCAGATAGAAGACCATCATCACCGCGATGGCGAACACCGTGCCTTCGATCAGCATCAGGCCGGCCGTGCTCCACCACATGAGGCTGCGGTGACTGAAGGCGAAGGTCGGCAACGCGCGCACGTCGAGCACGAGCTCGCCGGTGCCGTGCGCTTCGCGGCGCGTTTCGGCGTTCATGGCCGGCGCTCCCGCGCGACCGCGAGCCGGTTCTCGCCGCGACTCGGCCAGAACCAGCCGATCATCGCCACGGCGACCGGCAGCGACGCCCATACGATCGCCCACGGCGTGTAGATCGAGCCGATGAACAGAATCGTCGTGGCGACGGCGCTTGCGAACGGCCACAGAGAGGGCGTCGGAAACATCGGCCGATGATCGGGCTGCGCATCGAGCACGCTCGTCACGAGCACTTCGCGCGCATCGGCGGCGAGACCCGCGACGAAGGCCGGTTGCGCGGACGGCTCCCACAGCGGATCGCGTCCGTGCACGACCGGAATCGCATCGAAGTTGTGCGGCGGCGGCGGCGACGGCACGCTCCATTCGAGCGTGCCCGCGCCCCACGGATCGGCGGCGGCGCGTTCGTCGCTGCGCATCGTCTTCACGACATTGACGATGAAAAGCAGCACGCTCAACGCGATCATGTAAGCGCCGATCGTCGCCGTGAAATTCATGCCGTCCCAGCCCATGCCGTGCGGATACGTCCACACGCGCCGCGGCATGCCTTCGAGTCCGAGCAGATGCATCGGAAAGAAGGTCACATTGAAGCCGATGAAGAACAGCCAGAATTGCCATTTGCCGAGCCGCTCGTCGAGCAAGCGTCCCGCGAATTTCGGAAACCAGTAGAAGAACGCGCCGAAGAGCGGAAACACCGCGCCGCCGAGCAGCACGTAATGCAGATGCGCGACGACGAAGTACGTATCGTGAACCTGGAGGTCGAGCGGCACCGACGCGACCATGATGCCGGTCATGCCGCCCATCACGAGGATGAAGAAGAACGCGAGGACGAACAATAGCGGCACGCGCAGATTGAGCTTGCCGGTCCATAGCGTGCCGATCCAGCAGAAGATCTGTATCGCCGATGGAATCGCGATCATCAGGCTCGCCGCCGTGAAAAAGCTCTTGCCGAGCTCGGGAATGTTCGTCGCGAACATGTGATGCACCCACAGCCCGAAGGCGAGGAACGCCGTGGCGATGAGCGACAGCACCATCGCCGGATAGCCGAATATCGGGCGGCGCGCGAACGTCGGAATGATCGACGAGATGAAGCCGAGCGGCGGAATGAAGATCAGATACACCTCGGGATGGCCGAAGAACCAGAAGAGGTGTTGCCACAGCAAAACGTCGCCGCCCTTCGCCGGGTTATAGAAATGCGTGCCGACGAGGCGGTCGAGAATCAGCGCTGTGCTGCACAGCATGACGGCGGGCATCGCGAAGATCACCATGAACTGCGTGACGAGCGTCGCCCAAACGAAGAGCGGCATGCGGTTGAGCGACATGCCGGGCGCGCGCAGCTTGAAGATCGTCGTGATGAGAACCACCGCTTCGAGCAGGCCGGAAAGCTCGGTGAAGGTAATCATCTGCGCCCAGATGTCCGTGCCCTTGTTCGGCGAGTAGTCGGGACCGGCGAGCGGCACGTAGCTGAACCAGCCGGTGTTCGGCGCGGTGTTCACGGCGAGCGCGGCGAACAGCAGCAAGCCGCCGAACAGGAACACCCAATACGCATACGCGTTCATGCGCGGAAATGCGATGCTGCGCGCGCCGATCATCAAAGGCACGAGGTACGCGGCGACGGCCTGCATCACCGGCACGGCGAAGAGGAACATCATCGTCGTGCCGTGCATCGTGAAGAGTTCGTTGTAGAGGTTCGGGCCGATCAGCCGCTGATCCGGACGCGCGAGCTGCGTGCGCATCGCGAGTGCGAGCAAGCCTGCGAGCACGAAGAACACGAAGGTCGTCACGATGAAGCGTCGCGCAATCGTCTTGTGATTGACCGCGCTCAACATGCCGATGAAGCCCGGCGGATCGCTCCAGGTTTTCGCGAGCGCATCGCGCACTTCGGGCGATGCGTGCGGACCGTCTGTCAGCGGTGCTTCACTCATTTGAGCGTCTCCATCCAGACGAGCAGCGCTTGCAGATCGGCGGGCGGCAGGCGCGTCGACGGCATGACGGTGCCGGGCTTGAGCGCGCGCGGATCGACGATCCATCCGGCGAGATTGCCGCGATTGTTGGAAAGCGTCCCGGCCGCGATGAACTGCCTGCTCGCGACATGCGTGAGATCGGGGCCGATCGTGCCTTGCGCTTCGGTGCCGCGCACGGTGTGACAGCGCGCGCAGTCCTGGCTCATGAACACGTCGCGGCCGCGCACGGCGATGTCGTCCGATGGCGCGATGGACGGCTGGCGCTGACGGGCCGCCCACGCTTCATACTGCGCAGGCGGATCGGCGATGACCTGAAACGCCATCAACGCGTGTTCGTAACCGCAGAACTCGGCGCATTGTCCGCGATACACGCCCGCCTTGTCCGCGCGAAACTCGATGGTCGCATCGCGGCCGGGAATCATGTCTTTCTTGCCATGAAGATTCGGCACCCAGAACGTGTGGATCACATCGGCGGCTTTCAGCGACACGACCACCGGCCGTCCGACCGGCACATGGAGTTCGTTGGCGAGCGTGAAGCCGGGCGCGTCGCCATCGTTCGCGTAGCGCACTTGCCACCACCATTGATAACCCGTCATCTCGATGCGCAACGCGTTGTCGACGGGCAGGCGCGAGAGCGCGCGGTCCGTGAGGACATCGGCGAGAACGAGACCGAAGAGCAGAAACGTGGACACGCCCGTCGCGGCGACGACCCAGAAGCGCACGCGCGGCTCGCGATGCCCGACAGCGGAGAGATCCGCAGGCGTTGCGCGATTCGCGCGAGGCGCGCGCATCATCGCGATGAGACACGCGAGCAGAATCGCCGCGAACACAACGCAGCAGACGGCCAGCGTCAGATTCCACAGGTCGAGAATGCGGCTGGCTTGAATGCCCGCGGGCGTCAATGCGCTTTGCATGGGTGCATCGTCTCTATGGACAGAAAGCGGACGTGCGACCTGATTAGCAATCGGCGTGCCGCACGCTGACGCGAGACGAGGGCATGACGGATGCTGTTTCTCTCATCGCGAGAACAGCGTGATTCAGACGGGAGAATGTCATGACCAAGGTAGCCGATGTAATGACACGAGACGTGCAGGCGATCGCGTCGGGCGACACGATTCGCCGCGCGGCCGAGCTGATGGACGAATTGAACGTGGGCGCGCTGCCGGTATGCGACGGCACGCGGCTCAAGGGCGTCGTGACGGATCGCGATATCGTGGTTCGCGCGGTATCGGCGGGCAAGGATGCTTCGTGCGCCGTGCAGGAAGTGGCGAGCGAGCCGGTGGAATGGTGCTTCGAGAGCGACGATATCGAAGACGCGATGCGCCGGATGGAACGGTTGCAGATACGCCGTATGCCCGTCGTGAACGGAGAAAAGCAACTCGTCGGGATGCTTGCGCTGGGAGATATCGCGACATGGTCGGACGGCGAAGTTGCGTCGACGCTCGGCGCGATATCGACGCCGTCCGTGCCGAGTCGCGATGAACCGAAATAGCGTCGTGTCGAAGTCCGTCCGAGCGGTACGGGATTTGCTCGCGTTGCGACAGGATGCGCGTCCCTTCAAACACCGGGAGCCGGCCGCAATCGGCCGGAATCGACAATGCTGTTTCTGTTCGTCGAAGATGATGCAAACGTCGCCGCGGCTTTCGCCGAACTGGCCGCCTCGCTCGGCCATCACGCGGACGTCGCGCGTACCGGCGGCGAGGCGCTGCGCATGACAGGCCAGACTCGCTACGACTCCGTGTTCATGGATATCGGCTTGCCGGATATCGACGGACGCAAGCTCTGCGAATTCGTGCGCTGCGCGGGCGCATCGACGGAGGCGTGCATCGTCGCGGTGACCGGTACGCGCGGATTCGACATGGATTCATCGCGTCAATTCGACGGCTATCTGCGCAAGCCCGTTACCGCATCGGAACTCACGGATGTCATCCGAAGCTGCTGAGGCACCGTGCGTGCGACGTTGCGCGGATCGCGCGGCTACGTATCCTGCATAACATTCGCTTGAGGTGAGCGACGCTACGATCGCAGCACGACAACGCACGTGCGCCTTCATGAACCGATACTTCACCAACACGCAGGGCGCCATCCGCCGCATCATCGATCTGAAGCGCAACGGGCCCGAGGCGAGCCGCGCGAACGTCGTCGGCCAGCAGAAGGACGGCAGGGAAGTCCAAGGACTCGAGCAAGTGCTTCTTCACTTGCGCATCGGACGCATCGCCCATTTCACTTGCAGCAGTTCATATGTTCAGGAGATCGTCTTCGTCAGCTAGCGACGAAGACGGCATTCGCTAGCGTCCCCTGATCGCATAGAGCCGCGTCGGTAACGCGACGGGGCTTTGCGGATCGAACCAGTTCATGTCGGGAATGCGCGAATCCGTGACGTAGATCGTGCCGTCCGCGCCTTCCGAGAACGTGTCGGGCCAGACGAGACGCTTGTCGCGCAGCAGCGTCGTGAAGCGATCGCCGTCACGCACGCGGATCGCGTGATGTTCGACCGACGACACGTAAAGCCGTCCGCGCTCGTCGAACCAGAGACCGTCCGCGGGACCGTCGATGCCGACCGCTTCGACGCGCGACGAAACCTGCTGCGCGCTCAACTGCGCGTTCTGAAGCGCGTCGGTCGCGATGCGATACAGCGTCTTGCCCTTCACCGCCTGCCAGTACAGATAGCGCCCATCGGGCGTCAGCGCGATGCCGTCGGCGGAAAAGCTCACGCGCCGTCCGTCGGTCTGCTGCAGCGGCTTGCCGTCGACCTTCACGGTCACGCTCTTGTCGGCCTGCGTGCTCGGGTCGCCGTCGAGCACGCGGCGCGCCGAGCCGGACGCCGTATCGACAACGACGATCGCGCCGCGCACGCCCGAATCGGTGATATAGACGAAGCGGCCGTCCGGGCTGATGCGGACATCGTTGAGATAGCTGCCTTGCGGTGCGATCGTTTCATCGAACGAATAGACATGCGCGACGCGGTTCGATGCCAGATCGATCTGCACGAGCTTCGGCGCGCCCGGCACGACGAGCGACTGCGCCGGCGCACCCGGATCGATGACCCACAGATTGCCGCGCTTGTCCGCGACGACGGACTGAACGCAGACCCAGTGATCCTGCGGCGTGACTTCATCGCGACGTGAATTGCGCCAGCTATTCCAATCGGCATCGGGATAGGGTCGCAGATCGCCGGTGCTGCCGAGCTCGGCGACGGATATCGGCGCGTCTTCCGTCCAGCGCGGAAAGTTGACGAAGGTGCGGCCATCGGGCGTCACGGTGACGCCGGTCACTTGATGCTCGAAGGTCGCGACGAGCTGAAGCCTGGCATCGCCGCGTTGCCGGTCGTGTCGGCTGGCGGTTTCCTCTGCGCTGGCCATCGGCGAGAGGGCGGCGAGGCTCAGAACGAGGAGGGTTTTGACGAGCGGTCTCATGATCGGCTCCGATTCGGGGATGCGCCATTTCAGCAATCGCAATGCCGTGGCATGGGCACAGGCGATGCTCGCATCGTGCAAACCTCTCAGCGACTCAAGCCGAATTGACAATCATACGAAGACGCCCCCGACGCATCGGCCGGTTCGATGCGCTGCGCATGTGCGTGCAATCGCTCATCGCGAGCGTGCTGACGTATGCGTGCATGAATTTCATCGGTTCATCGAGTACAACGTGGGGCGTTTTTTCCAGCCTGTTCGCGCTGCAGGTGAGCTTCGACCGCAGCCTCAAGTTCGGCGTAGGCCAGATGATCGGCGCGGCAATCGGCACCGTGGTGGGCCTCGCGACGCTGCATTTCTTTCCCGATGCCGCCGATGCCTTCCCGCGACTCGGTCTTGCGACGCTCGTCACATGCCTTGCGTCGACGCTCTTCCCGACGACGAACTACAGCATCGTCGTGGCGGCGGCGCTCGCGCTCGAACCATCGGCGGGCGTTGCAGGCGCGGTGTCGCGCGCCGAAGCGATCGCGCTGGGCGCGGCCATCGGCATCGGTGTGTCGTCGAGCGTGTGGCCGCAACTGTCGCGTTCGCGCGCCTTCGAGATCATGGGCGAGCTTCTCGATGACTGCCGTGCGTTGCTCGCGACGATGCCGATCCTCGGTCCGCTCGAAAACCGCGAACGCGTCGATGCGCTGCATGAGCGCTTTCTGCGCCATCTCGTCGAAGCGCGCGCGGTCTGCGGCGAGACGCGCGTGCGTGCGCGCTTCGAAACCGGATCGTCGCTCGGCGCCGCGCTCGTCGCTTTCGAAACGCTATGGCATGGACTGGTGCTGCTCGATCGCATCGGGCAATCGCAATGCGGCTGGCTGACGAACGAGGAAACGGAGCCGCTCGCGGAGCGCATCGAACTCGTGCGCGATTGCGCAAGCGGCTATCTGCAGGCACTGGCTGCATGGATGCGCGGCGGCGCACCGCTGCCGCCTGCCGAACGCTTCCTCGGGCCGCTGAACGATGCGTCCGCTGCCGTCCAATCGGATATCGCGAACGTGATTCTCGGCTACGCGAACGACTCACGGCAGTTGCAGGCGTTGTCGACGCTGTCGTTCGCACTGGAACAGATCAAGGCGAATCTCGCGAATATCGCCGGCGTGCTGGAAACACGCTTCGATCGATCCGCGTAAGCCGTTTGCAAGACGACGGCACACCATCTGCTCTGTCTTCCGACCACCTACGGCGATCGGATATGAGCAAGAACAGCAAAGCGAACAAAGGCATGCCCGCGCCCGATGACCGGCAGGCGCTTCTGACGGAACTGCGCCGTTGCAAAATGGCGCGCTCGCCGCACGCGTACGTCAGGGGCAATACCGAACGATTCTATGAGTGGGTGATGGAGGCGAACGGCGATTCGTTGCCTCGCGGCCCGGCGGTGTGGATTTGCGGCGACTGCCACACAGGCAATCTCGGACCGATTGCCAATGCCAAAGGCAAAGTGGAAATCCAGATTCGCGACCTCGATCAGACGGTGATCGGCAACCCGGTGCATGACGTCGTTCGTCTGGGCTTGTCGCTTGCGACGGCTGCGCGCGGATCATCGTTGTCGGGGCTGAACGTCGTGCGAATGATCGAGGCGCTGGCCGCAGGATATGAATCGGCATTCGCGGATGAAGTCATCGACATCAAGCGTCCCGAACCCGTTCACGTGACGATGAAGGAAGCCGTGCATCGATCGTGGCAGCATCTCGCGCGCGAGCGCATCGAGGACCTGCATCCGACGATTCCCTTGGGCAAACGCTTCTGGCCGCTTGCCGGAGACGAGCGAAAGGCGATCGAAGCGCTCTTCGCCGATGAGGACATCGCAAGCCTGCCGACGAGCCTGAAGGGACGCAAGGATTCGGGCGAGATCGTCGTGCTGGACGCGGCGTACTGGGTGAAGGGTTGCAGCTCGCTCGGCCGTCTGCGTTATGCGGTCCTGCTCGATGTCGATGGTGGCGTCGTCGAAGGCGACGACCTGTGTCTGATGGACATCAAGGAAGGCGTGAAGGCCGCCGCGCCCCGTTACGACGACGTCGCGATGCCGCGCGACAACGCCTTGCGCGTCCTCGAAGGCGCGCGAAACCTGTCGCCGTTTCTCGGTGAACGCATGCGCGCGGCCCGCCTGCTCGATCGCGGCGTGGTGATCCGCGAGTTGTTGCCGCAGGACATGAAACTCGAGATCGAGCAACTCGGCAAGGATGACGCGATGCACGTCGCGCATTATCTCGCGGGTGTCGTAGGCAAGGCGCATGCGCGTCAGATGGACGACGCAACGAAGCGCGAGTGGCGAGCCGAACTCGGCCGCAATCGATCGAAGACCATCGACGCGCCGCTATGGCTTTGGAACAGCATCGTGCAGTTGGTGAGCAGCCACGAAGCGGGCTACCTCGAGCATTGCCGCCGTTACGCGACCGACGCGTGAGGGTACGCATCGCTTCAAAGCATCGGCATATGCAGATGATGCGGATCGGCCATCATGTCCGCCACGCGCCTTAGCGCTTCGCGGCAATCCTCGCGATCCTGTGGCCCGCCGAGACACAGCCGCAGCGCATTCGGCGGATTGCCATCGGTAGAGAACGCGGCGCCGGCCACCGCGCCGATGCCTTGATTGCGCAACTGCAACGCGAGTTCCGGCGCGCTCCAGTCGGACATCGAAGGCACGGGCAGCCAGAGATGAAACCCTTGCGGATCCGCGTCGAAGGCGAGACCTCGAAGCTCCGCCGACGCGATAGCCTGCCTCGCCGCCGCTTCATCGCGAATGGAATCGAGCACGTCGGCGGCGGTGCCATCGTTGATCCATTGCGTTGCGAGCAGCACGGTGAACGGGCTCGGCATGACCGACGTCGCCCGCAACGCTCCCGCGATGCGCTGAGTCTGCCGCGACGTCGGCGCCTTCAGATACGCGACACGCAACCCCGCGCCAAGTGTCTTCGATAAGCCGGTTACGTGATACGTCAGTTCGGGCGCGAGTTCGGCAAGCGTGGCGGGTGCATCGCAAGGCAACATGCCGTAAGGCTCGTCCTCGATGATCGGCACGTTATAACGCAAGGCCACATCGGCCAGCGCTTCGCGCCGCTGCCGCGTCAACGTCAACGTGCTCGGATTCTGCAAGGTCGGATTGCAATAGAAGCCGCCGGGCTTTTCCGTTCGGCACAATGCCTCGAACGCATGCGGCAGCGGCCCTTCATCGTCGCGCAACACGGCTTGCAGACGCACGCCCAGTTGCGATGCGATCGCCTTGATCCCCGGATAAGCGAGCGAATCCAGACAGATCATTTCACCCGGCCGCGCAAGCTGCGAAACGAGCGCGACGAGCGCGCCATGAATGCCGGGACAGACGAGCACGGTATCGACATCGACATCGGGAATGCGTGCCTTGAGCCACTCGCGGCCCGCAACGCGATCCGCCGTCGTGCCGCCGAAGTCCTGATAGCGCAGCAACTGAAACGGATCGGCTCGTTCCATCAGACTCGCCGCCGATGCACGCAGCCGCGCCGCGAGCGCGGGCGGTTCGGGTGGCATGTTCATCGACATCTCGACACTGCTGCCGCCCGCGAGCGGCAAGGTCTGCGTCCTGCCGCGCACGAACGTGCCGCTGCCCGCGCGTGAATCCAGCAGGCCGCGTTTGCGCGCTTCGGCATACGCGCGCGCGACGGTCGTGTAGTTGAGCCCGAGCAGATCGGCGAGGTCGCGCAGACCGGGCAGCCGGTCTCTCGGACGAAGCCGGCCGCTCGCCAAGTCTTCCTCGATCAGATCGGGAATCGTCAGATAAGCGGGCTTTCTGCTGTCTTCAAGCTTCCTGACCCAGTGATGCGCAAGCTGATTCATGACCGCGATGTCTCCGGCGATGGTTCGGATGACCTTAGCATGACAAAACAATCGATCGCAAAGAGATCGCATGCGTTGATCGCACTTGATTGCATTGATCGCTTCGATGCACGGCTTCGGTGTGCCGCGCACCATGCACACGCTTTTCTGCGCTGAAATCGTGCGTGGGGTAGGCGGGCATGAGCGAGGCGGCGCGTCGCGAAGGCCCGTGAATCAAGGCTTCCGCAAAAAATTTTCGCTTCGCGCATGCAAGATCGTTTTGCTTGATTGCAAAGTGATTGCATTTCGCGGGCCAATCATTGGCATATCCGTTGCGTTTTAGCGTTCGCCGTCGCGATGAATGCGATCGACCACGATCGAGAGCGACGGCTCGTTCGCGAACCCATACATCGGAGAATGCCATGCCCGCAGTCAATCAACCGCTTCACAAGAACGGCGACTTTCTGGTCGACTACGAAGAGAAAGTCTTCGAGGATGTGAAGGCCGAACCCGGCGAAAAGGCGCTCGTCACGTTTCATACGGTTGCGTTCGAAGGCTCGATCGGCTTCGTGAACATGCTGCAGGCCACGCGTCTGCAACGCAAGGGTTTCGATACGTCGGTGCTGCTCTACGGTCCCGGCGTCACGCTCGGTCTGCAACGCGGTTTTCCGACGCTCGGCGACGAAGCCTTCCCCGGCCATCTCAACTTCAACAAGCAACTGCAGAAGTTCATGGCCGAAGGCGGCAAGGTGTACGCGTGCCGCTTCGCATTGCAGGCGCTTTACGGACACGGCGAAGCCTCGCTGATCGAAGGCATTCGTCCGATCAACCCGCTCGACGTGCTCGATCTCCAGTTGCTTCATCGCAAGGAGAATGCGCTCGTCATCCATACGTGGACCGTGTGACGATCATGGCCGATGCCCTTTCGAAAAAGCGCATCGTGCGCGCCGCCGCCGTGCAGATCACGCCGGACTTCGAGCGTCCGAACGGTACGCTCGACCGCGTCTGCGCGGCCATCGACGAAGCCGCGGCGCAGGGCGTGCAGCTCATCGTGTTCCCCGAGACCTTCGTGCCGTATTACCCGTATTTCTCGTTCGTGCGCGCGCCGGTGGCATCGGGCGCGGATCACATGAAGCTCTACGAGGAAGCGGTCGTGGTGCCGGGGCCGGTCACGCAGGCGGTGGCCGAACACGCGCGGCTCGCGAACATGGTCGTCGTGCTCGGCGTGAACGAGCGCGATCACGGCAGCCTGTACAACACGCAGCTCATCTTCGATATTGACGGCAAGCTGCTGCTCAAGCGCCGCAAGATCACGCCGACGTTTCATGAACGCATGATCTGGGGGCAAGGCGACGCAGCCGGTCTCAAGGTCGTCGAAACGGGCGTCGGACGAGTCGGCGCGCTCGCGTGCTGGGAGCACTACAACCCGCTCGCGCGCTATGCGCTGATGACGCAGCACGAAGAGATCCATTGCAGCCAGTTCCCCGGCTCGCTGGTCGGTCCGATCTTCGCGGAGCAGATCGAAGTGACGATCCGCCATCACGCGCTCGAATCGGGCTGCTTCGTCGTCAACGCGACGGGCTGGCTCACCGATGCGCAGATCGAAGCCGTCACCCCCGACCCGAATCTGCAACGCGCGCTGCGCGGCGGCTGCAACACGGCGATCGTCTCGCCCGAAGGCCAGCATCTCGCCGAGCCTTTGCGCGAAGGCGAGGGCATGGTGATCGCCGATCTCGACATGGCGCTCATCACGAAGCGCAAACGCATGATGGATTCGGTCGGTCATTACGCACGGCCCGAACTGCTGAGCCTCGCGATCAACGATCGCCCGGCATCGCCCGTCACTTCCTTCAAGGACACCGAACACGATGAGCGCCCGAGAGAACCTGCCGGCATCGACACGGCAATTGATGACTGAGCTTCAGTCGACGGGCCTGCGGCTCGTCGATCCGCGCGCGGGCGTGTCGAGCCGGCGCGGCGGCGCGGGACCGTCGGATCACAAGGCGGTCACGGTCGATGGCGTGACCATCATGGTGCCCGTGCATACGAGCACCGCGTGGGAATCGCCGTTCGTCGCCGGGGAGCCCGATGCGAACGGCAAAAGCGCGCTGATGCGCAACACCATTCCGATCGCGAGCATCAGCTTTCCGAAGGCGCCGCGCTTCTATGCGATGCAGACGCTCGACGGCGTGCCTTACTCGCACATCGCGACGCTGCATAGCGCCGACGTGCTTGCGACGACCGTGCTGCAAACCTGCATCCGCTACGAGAGCCGGCGCAAGTCGTGCAAGTTCTGCGCGATCGGCCAGTCGCTCGCGGCGGGGCGCACGATCGCGCGCAAGACGCCGGAGCAGCTTGCCGAAGTCGCGCGCGCTGCCGTGCTTCTCGATGGCGTCAAGCATATGGTGCTCACGACCGGCACGCCGCCCACATCCGATCGCGGCGCGCAGATCCTTTGCGAAAGCGCGTTCGCGATCAAGGCCGCGGTCGATCTGCCGATCCAGGCGCAATGCGAGCCGCCCGACGACGATCGCTGGTTCGAGCGCATGAAGGCAAGCGGCATCGACACGCTCGGCATGCATCTCGAAGCGGTGACGCCTTCCGTGCGCGAACGCATCATGCCGGGCAAGGCGACGGTGCCGGTCGCGCGTTACATGGAAGCCTTCGAGGCGGCGGTCGCCGTATTCGGACGCGGACAGGTGAGCACGTACATTCTCGCGGGGCTCGGCGACAGCGCGCAGGCCATCGTCGATACGGCGCGCGAGCTCATCGCGCTCGGTGTGTATCCGTTCGTCGTGCCCTTCGTGCCGATCAGCGGCACGCCGCTCGAAGATCATCCCGCGCCCACGCCCGAATTCATGCGCTCGGTGCTGGCGCCCATCGGCGCGATGCTCGCAAACGCCAACATGCGTTCCGCCGATATCAAAGCGGGCTGCGGCAAATGCGGCGCGTGCTCGTCGCTTTCTTCGTACGAGGTGTGACATGTTCGTCGAAGCCATCGAGGGCGATGCATTAGATCTCGCCTATACGCCGGTCGAATATCGCGTCAAGTGGGCGACGCTGCCGTGGGAAGCGGATGAAGCGTACAAGCTGCGCCGCGCGGTGTTCTGCATCGAGCAGGGCGTGTTCGTCGGCGACGATCGCGACGAGATCGACGAACGCGCGCAACTGCTCGTTGCGCTGAGTTGCGTCGCGGGCATGCCGGAGCAGGTCGTCGGCACGGTACGCATCCACGAGACGCAGCCGCGCGTGTGGCTCGGCTCGCGGCTCGCCGTGCACGCCGCTTTCCGTTCGCACGGCAAGATCGGCTCGACGCTGATCCGGCTCGCGGTGTCGAGCGCACACGCGCTCGGATGCGAGACTTTTCTCGCGCATGTGCAGGCGCAGAACGTGCCGCTTTTCCGGCGTCTGCGCTGGGACACGCAGCGGGAAGAGACGCTCTTCGGCCGCCCGCATCATCTGATGCGCGCGCAACTCGATGCGTATCCGCCGTGCGTCACGCCGCAAAGCGGATTCGTCGCGCTGGCGCGGAGGCCGTCGTGAACGCGCTGGCCGGTCTCGTCGAACGCTTGCGCGAGAGTCGCGGCTTTCGTCACAAGAGCGATATCTCGGGCGTGTTGTCGCGGCTGCCTGAAGGCGCTCAGGCCGTGCCGATAGGCGACGACTGCGCCGCGATTCCCGATGGCGACGGCTATCTGCTCTTCGCCATCGAAGGGCTGGTGAGCGACTTCGTGCGCGCGATGCCGTGGTTCGCGGGCTACAGCGGCGTGATGGTGAACGTGAGCGATATCTACGCGATGGGCGGACGTCCGCTCGCCGTCGTCGATGCGCTGTGGAGCGGCGACGCGCAAGCGGCATCCGAGGTGCTCGCGGGCATGGCGGCGGCATCGTCGGCGTATGGCGTGCCGATCGTCGGCGGCCATAGCAACGTGCGCAGCGACCGCGCGCAGCTCGCGGTGGCGATCGTCGGGCGGGCCAGGAAGCTTTTGACGAGCTTCGACGCGCGCCCCGGCGATGCGCTCGTGATGGCCGTCGATTTGCGCGGCCGTTTCGAGGAGCCTTATCCGTTCTGGAATGCATCGGTGAGCGCGCCTGCTGGCCGCGCGCGCGGCGATTACGAACTGCTGCCCGCGCTAGCCGAAGACGGCCTGTGCGATGCCGCGAAGGACATCAGCATGGCGGGCGCGCTCGGCACCGCGCTGATGTTGCTCGAATGCTCGAAGGCCGGCGCGCGCATCGATCTCGATGCGTTGCCCTGTCCCGAAGGCGTCGATTTCGAGCGTTGGCTCACGGCGTTTCCGAGCTTCGGCTTCGTGCTGTCCGTGCGTCCCGGACAGGTCGATGAAGTGCTCGTGCGGTTTGCTTCGCGCGACCTCGCGAGCGCGGTGATCGGCGAAGTGGATGCATCGCGTGAAGTCGTGTTGACGCGCGACGGTGATGCCGCGTTGCTATGGAACCTGCACGAGGAGCCGTTCATATGCGCGCGATGAACCCCGCAACCGAGGCTACACCATGCCAGTGATGCATTTTCTGATTCGTTGGCCCGACGGCGTCGAGGCGAGCTGCTATTCGCCTTCGACGGTCGTCGGCGAGTATTTCGCGGCAGGCGAAAGCTATAGCGTCGGCGATTTCGTCGCGCGTTCGCGCGAGGCGCTGCACATCGGCTCGGAGCGCGTGCGGGAGAAATACGGCTTCGCGTGCTCGGCCGCGCTCGATCAGCTTGCGCGCATCGAAGAGGATGCGAGCCGCTTCAGCGAAGCGCACGAGGCACGCGTCACCGTGCTGGCGCTCGATTGACTCACTTGTCGAATGGTAGAGGGATTGAATATGTCGAACATCGATTCAGCACAGACCGCGCCGGCGCATTACAGCGTGATCGTCATCGGCGGCGGACAGGCCGGGCTTTCGGCCAGCTACTTCCTGAAGCAGGCCAGCATCGATCATCTCGTGCTGGAGAAGCACAGCGTCACGCACACATGGCGCACGCAACGCTGGGACACGTTCTGCCTCGTGACGCCCAACTGGCAATGCGCGTTGCCGGGGCATCCGTATCAGGGCGCGGACCCGCACGGCTTCATGAAGAAGGACGAGATCATCGACTATCTCGATGCGTTCATCGCCAAGGTGAATGCGCCGGTGCTCGAGGACGCGGCGGTCACGCGCGTCACGCGCGACGCGCAAGGACGCTTCGCCGTGACGAGCACGCGCGGCGCGTTCACGGCGGATCAGATCGTGGTCGCGTCGGGCGGCTATCACACGCCGATCGTGCCGCGCATGGCCGAGCGTCTGCCCGCTGACATCGTGCAGGTGCAGTCATCGGAATATCGCAACGCCGGTGCGCTGCCGCCCGGCGCGGTGCTCGTCGTCGGCTCGGGTCAGTCAGGCGCGCAGATCGCGGAAGATCTGCATCTGTCGGGACGCAAGGTTCATCTCGCGGTCGGCGAGGCGCCGCGTTGCGCGCGGTTTCATCGCGGTCGCGATGTCGTCGACTGGCTCGCGGACATGCGCTATTACGACATGCCCGTGACCGATCATCCGCTGCGCGAAGGCGTGCGCGACAACACCAATCATTACGTCACGGGCCGCGACGGCGGACGCGACATCGATCTGCGCCGCTTCGCGCTCGAAGGCATGGAACTGTTTGGCCGGCTCGAAGACTTCCGTGACGGCAAGCTGCGTTTCGCGACCAACCTGCGCGCGAATCTCGATGACGCCGACGATACCTATAACCGCATCAACGCGAGCATCGACGGTTTCATCGCGAAGCACGGCATCGACGCGCCTCCCGCCGCGCCTTATGTACCCATCTGGCAGCCGCAGGAAGAGCGCGCGGAGCTCGACCTGCAGGCGAGCGGGATCACATCGATCGTATGGTGCATAGGGTTCACGCCGGACTTCGCGTGGCTCGATGCGCCGGTGTTCAACGGACGCGGTTATCCATCGCATACGCGCGGCGTGACGGCGGTGAAGGGCCTCTATTTCGTCGGCTTGCCGTGGCTGCATACGTGGGGCTCGGGCCGCTTCTCCGGCGTGGCGCGCGATGCGCAATACATCGTCGATGCGGTGTGCGCCGAGCGGGCAAACGCGCCGGAGCGCGCGTCGATCGCGTGCGCGTAAAGGAAGCTCATGCCTCGTCACGACGATACCTATCGCGCCGGCATGCCGCAGCTCAATTGCGCGGGGCTCTCGGAGAACTGGCTGCTGAAAGAGTGCGGCGACCGGCATTGGGACGCGCTCGCACGCGAAACGGCGAGCGACTTCATCTCCGACGAAGGCGGCCGCGCGTATGCCGCGTTCACGTCGATCCGGCTGCGCGCCGAAGGCATGCACGATGTGCGCGAGAACGACGCGCTCTGCATACGCACCGAGCTTTCGCGTGTGGGTCCGGTGCGGCACTTCAGCGAGCATCGCGTAAGCGGCAAAGGCGGCACGATCGCCGCGTTGTCGATGATGTCCACCTTCGTGCGACGCACCGAAGCGCGCAACAATCGCTCGGTCGCGCGGGCGAGCTTTGCGAACCTCAAAGGCGAGATCGCGCCGATGAATCCGCTCATCGCCGACATGCAGGATAGGGCGCGCAAGCTGCGCCTGCGTGAAGCAGGAGCGAGCATCGACGGAATCGCTTTGCACGAGGCGGAATGCGCGCCGGTCGAGTTTATGCCGTGCCCGTACAGCGACTTCAACGGCGCCGACTTTCTGTACTTCGCGAGCTTCCAGGCGTTCGTCGATCGTGCGGAATGGCAAACGTGGCGTCTCGCGGACTTGCCCGCGCTCGTGTCGCGCGAGCTGCATTATCACGGCAACATCAACGTCGGCGAAGGGCTGCGGGCCACGTTTCGGCGCGTGTCGATCGACGATGCGCGCATCGCGCACTGGTGCGAGATCGAGCGCACGCGCGATGGCGTGAAGATCGCCGACGTGCTGACACACAAGACACGGAGACGCGCATGAACCGCGTACCGCGCAAGCCGCTTTACACGGCGGTCGATCTGGAAGGTCTCGCGCATCTCGACTCGATGCCCGGCGCCGCGCCGTTCGTGCGCGGACCGTATCCGTCGATGTACACGACGAGACCGTGGACCCTCCGCCAGTACGCCGGTTACGCCGATGCCGCCGATTCGAACCTCGCGTTTCGCCGGGCGCTCGATCGCGGCGCGCAGGGCTTGTCCGTCGCGTTCGATCTGCCGACGCAACTCGGCTACGACTCGACCGACGATGAAGCGCGCGCCGATGTCGGTCTTGCGGGCGTGGCCATCGATACCGTCGACGACATGGCCCGTCTTTTCGAAGGCATCGCGCTAGAACGCGTCTCCGTGTCGATGACGATGAACGGCGCCGTGCTGCCCGTGCTCGCGGCGTACATCGTCGCGGCGGAGGAACGCGGCATCGCGATGGCGTCGCTCTCCGGCACCGTGCAGAACGACATCCTCAAGGAGTTCATGGTGCGCAACACCTGCGTGTTCGCGCCGGAACCGTCGATGCGAATCGTCGCGGATGTCGTGCAGTTTTTAAGCGAGCGGATGCCGCGCTTCAAGGCGCTGTCCGTTTCGGGTTATCACTTTCAGGAAGCGGGCGCGGATGCATCGCTGGAGCTGGGGCTGACGTTCGCCAACGCCCGCGCGTATGTGCGTGCGCTGCGCGCGCGCGGCCTGAACGCGGATGCCGTCTGCGAGCAACTGAGCTTTTTCTTCGGCGTCGGCGCGGACTTCTTTGCGGAGATCGCGAAGCTGCGCGCGGCGCGACTCATCTGGTCGGGCATGGCCGAAGAAGAGGGCGCGACGTCGGCGAAGAGTCGCGCGCTGCGGATGCATTGCCAGACGTCGGGCTGGTCGCTCGGCGCGACGCGCACGCAAAACAATATCGTTCGCACGACCGTCGAAGCGATGGCGGCAGTGTTCGGCGGCACGCAATCGCTGCACACGAATGCACATGACGAAGCGCTTGCGTTGCCATCGGCATCCGCTGCGCAGCTCGCACGCGACACGCAATTGATTCTTCAGCACGAGATGGGGCTGTGCGAGGTCGTCGATCCGTGGGCGGGTTCGTACATGATGGAATCGCTGACGGCGAGCGTCGCGGCTCAAGCGCGCGACATCGTCGACGAAATCGAGGCGCGCGGCGGTGCGCTCGAAGCAATTCGCACGGGCTGGGTTCATCGGCGGATTCAGGAGCGTGCGGCGGCGACGCAGGCGCGCATCGATTCGGGAACGCAGACGATCGTCGGCGCGAACGCGTTCGTTGCCGACCATGCCGACGACGATGCGCCCGCCTGTCTCGCGATCGATGGCGAACGCGTGCGCGTGCAGCAGTCGCACAGAATCGCCGACGTGCTGCGCCGGCGTGACGAATCTCGCGTGCGTGCCGCGCTCGCCGCATTGACGCGCGCCGCACGCGACGATGCCGGCAATCTGCTCGCGCTGACGATCGATTGCATGCGCGACCGCGCGACCGTGGGTGAATGCACGCGCGCGCTCGAAGCCGTGTGGCCGCGTCATGATCCGGCATCGGCGAATACGACACGCGTGTACGGAGAATGTCGCCATGACGACGCATGGCACACGGCGTGCGCTCGCGTTGCGCAACTCGGCGAAACGCTCGGCCGAAACCCACGCATGTTGATCGCGAAACTGGGACTGGACGGACACGATCGCGGCGCGAATGTCGTGGCGTGCGCGCTGGAAGATGCAGGCTTCGATGTGACGGCTACCGGATTGTTCGCATCGCCGGCGCAGGCCGCGAAGCTCGCTGCGCAACGGCCGTACGATGTCATCGGCGTCTCGTCGCTCGCCGGTGCGCACGGCACGCTCGTGCCTCGATTGCTGCGCGAGCTTGCGGAGCGCGACGTGCATACGCCGCTCGTCGTCGGCGGAATCGTGCCCGACGAAGACGCCTTCTTGCTGCGAAAGAAAGGCGTCGCCGACATATTCAATCCAGGTTCGACGATGCACGAGATCGTAGAACGGCTGGTGAAGTTGATCTGCCCGGACGCGCGCTCCGAATCGCGCCTGGTCACTTCGCAGGCCGACTTCAGATGACGTCGCTCAGCGACTTGATCCATCCGGCGATGACCACGATCCCGAGCATGGCGACGACCGTTTTGCGAACCATCGACAAGCGGTCATGTCCGTCCGAAGACCTGCGCAATGTGCCGGCGAGCGCGCCGATCATCGAAGCGGGAAGGGCGGCCAGCGACGCCACGCCGAGGTACAGCAGCACCGACGTCATGCTCGACTCGAACGTCGATTGCGCGTTGAGGTCGATGGTCACGAGGCCGCCCACGCTCATCACCGCGCCCGCGATCGATCCGGCGCACAAGCCGTAGAGCGCGTTGAACGCGCCCCGACGCGACGCCGCGATCAGCGCCGCGAGCGCCGCCGTCAGCGCGATCGGCATGACGATCGCGAAGCCGCTTTCGCCCGCGCGTTGCGCGACGTGCAGCAGCGCGGAGAAAGTCGCGTAGATCGTGCTTTCGGCATCGTGCGGAAGGAAGCGGCGAAACCGCAACAGTTCGATCCAGAGACAGAAGACGAGCCCGGCGATGATGCCCGTCGACAGCGCGCGGCCCGGTCGGAACTCGGGAAGACGCAAGCGGAATGCGTCGTCGAGAAAGACCCACGACGACGGCGCGAGCTCGCGGCGCGCGCGGCCGAACCATCGCGATGCCCACGGAAAAAGCCACGACCCGAACGCCGCGATGACCACCGGCGGCGCGACCATCACGAGCGACGTATAGAACGTCTGATGCGGCCCGAGCGTCACGATCGACATCGACGCGAACGTGCCCCACGCGAACATCCCCGCGACGCCCGCGATGGAAACCGCGCTCGTCAGCCTGAGCGCGAAAAGCGGCGAGCGGCTTCTCACGGCGACGCCAGTCCACGCGGCGGCCGAGCGCGCGATCCAGTCGCAGATCATCCAGCATCCGATGGCCGCGAGCACGAGCGCGACCGCGTGGACTTCGAGCACCGTCGTCAGCGTGTCGGCGGTCATGCGCGGCTGGGCCGGGCCGCCCCAAAGCAGCCCCGCGCCGAGCAGCATCTGATTGACGAAGTAGCCGAGCGCGAACACGGCGCCCGCCGCCGCCGTGCCCTTCACCGGATCGCGGCCGTTCAGCACCGCTGCATAGGCGCCGCGCCAGACGCCCGTCGTGAGCGCGCCGATCGCGAAGATCATCACGGCGAGCGGCACCACCGCCGACGCGATGATCGTCACGCGCAAGACCGCCGCTTGCGCTTCGCCGGGCACGAGGCCGAGCACGAGACCGTTCATCGTTTCGATGACGACGCCCGCGCCGAAGCCGATGCCGAGCGCATCCCACTTGCCGAGGCGAAAGAGCGGCGTGGTGTCGGCGAGCACGGCGCGACGCGCATCGCCGCGCGGATGCAGGCTCAGGAACGTGCGCGCGCGCTTGTTGCTGTCGTCGCGCATCCGCGCGAGCACACGATCGACGTGAACGGGCGAGCCGTCCCAATGCGACGCTTGCACGTCCGCGTAAAACTCCCTCACGCGCAGCACCGACGCGCCCGACAGCAGCACGAGCGCGCTCCACAGCCCGGTCTTTGCGAGCAGCCAGGCGGTGTCGCGTAGCGCGTGTCCGGCAAACAGAGTGACGCCGAGCAAGGGCACGACGCTCACGGTGACGAACGCGAAACACGCGGCAATCGTCATGAACGTCTTGTCGATGTCGCGGTTACGGATGTGCGCCAGTTCATGCAGGACGATCGCGCGGAAGGCGGCGCGATCCGCGTAGAAATAATTGGCGACGAACGCGCCGGAGAGCGCGACGTAATAGTCGCGGCGACGCCCGAACGTGACCGGCAGGCCGGTCGCGAGCGGATTCCAGACGAACGCGGGCGGCGGATTCAACTGCGCTTCGCCGCAAAGGGCGATGAGCGCATCGAAAAGACCGGGCGGATCGTCCTTTGCGATCGGCACGAGCCGCTGCGACTTCAGCTTCCACGCGGGAAAGCGCCAGTAGAAGACACCGGCGAGCGCGAGCGTCGCGACGATTCCCGCGACTTTCCACGCCATTTGCGGCCGCAGAAGCGCCATGCAATGCGCGAATTGCGGTGCGAACTGCACACGCATTTCCGAAGCGGACAGCACGTCCCGAGTCAGTAATCGCGGATCGAAAACGCCCGCGAACATATCCGACGCGCACGCGACGAGCTTTTCCGTCGCCTCGACGTGCAGGCTTTCCCAGAAATGCCCATAGAACTGGATGCTGACGCACACGATAAGCACGATCAGCAGATCGAACCTCAGCGCGATGTCGGACGGAAACGGCAACGGATTGAGCCGCGGCCTGCGCGTGTTCGTCGTGACGGATTGCAGCACGATTCGCTCACTTCTTCGGCAGGGCCAGTTGCGCGACGACGGCATCGGCGAGGTGCGCGGCTCGTGCGCGATCGAGACGCAGGCGCGAGCCGGCCGCGATCACATGGCGATGGACTTCGCCCAACTGTTCGGAGCTCAGGATCGCGACGGCTTCGGGTTCTTCGCCCCGGAACATCTTCCGCACGCGCGCGGACACTTCTTCGCCGATGGCCGTTTCCGCCGCCTTGAGCGCGATGCCGCCGAGGATCGGCATGATTTCCGACACGACTTGAAGCACGAGCGGCGTGAAGAGGATCGAGAACGATTCGGCGCCGAAGCCGAGCGCGGCATCGCGATTTTTCGATGCCTTCATCGCGGCGTCCGGATCGGCAAACCACGCCGCGCTCGCCGCCGCGAAAAGCGGCAGCTCGTTCGGCGCGAGCTGCATCAGGACATTGCGGGACAAGTCCCGGATCAGGTCGTGTTCGGCGGTCGAGCCCATGTGTTGTCTGAACGCGTGGCTGCGTCTTCGTGTGTGGAAGAAAAGTGTTCGTCGTTAAGGACGAAGCAGCGCATGCGGTTCTGAACCGTTGCGGTCAACACTTCTGAACAAAATGCGCGCTACCGCACGTTTCGCCGCCTTTCAGTTTGTTTTTACGATTGAAGCCCGTTCGCTGATAACACGACTAGCGCGACTGACGCGACTCAAAACAGGGCATGTTTTCGCTTCACTGGTGCTCGGTGAAAACACGCGTCACTTTCCAAACGTTTGCTTCGTAAAAACTCAATCGTCAGACAAACAGGCGCGAACCTTGCATTGATCGGGATACAAAACCGACCCTACGAAGAAGCCACATGTCCAATCCGCAAGCTATCGTCGATCTGACACATGAAGTCAAACGCCTCGCCTCGGGCAAGATCAGCGACATCAACGATATCAACCGCGAGACCACGTTCCTGGCACTGAACGCGCTGATCGAAGCTGCCCGCGCCGGCGATGCGGGCAAGGGCTTCGCTGTCGTCGCCAAGCAGGTGAAGCATGTATCGACACGCATCTCCGACATCACGGCCGGCCTCAACAAAGAGCTTGCCGGATCGCTTGCGACGCTCACGGAACTCGGCGACAGCATGATCGAGCGGATGCGATCGCTCGACGGTCAGCGGTACACGGACCTTGCGTTGAACATGATCGACATCATCGACCGCAACCTGTACGAGCGCTCCTGCGACGTGCGCTGGTGGGCGACGGACTCGGCATTGGTCGGATGTCTCGCCGATGAGCGCGCGGCGGCGCGCGATCATGCCTGCAGCCGCCTCAAGGTCATCCTGGATAGCTACACGGTTTATCGGGATCTCTGGGTCGTCGATGCGAACGGCGTGGTCGTGGCGAACGGCCGTCACTCGACTTACGCGGTGCGCGGGCAGAACGTGGCGGGCGCGGAGTGGTACAAGGCCGCAATGAAGACGGCGTCGGGCGCGCAATACGTGGCGTCGGATGTCGAGACAGTCGCGCCGCTCGACAACGCACAGGTCGCGACGTATTCGACGGCGATTCGCGAGGGCGGCGCGCCGGATGGTCGCGTGCTCGGAGCGCTCATCATCTTCTTCGACTGGGCGCCTCAAGCCGAGACCGTCGTCAAAGGCGTTCGCCTGAGCAACGAAGAGTGGGCGCGCTCGCGCTGTCTGATCCTGGATTCGTCGTTTCGGGTGATCGCCGCGTCGGATGGCAAGGGCATCCTCAACGAGCGCTTTCGCTTGCAGACGGGCGGCAAGGAATCGGGCTTCTACCGCGATGCCGGCGGTGCAGTCGTATCGTTTGCAGCGACGCCCGGTTACGAGACCTATCGCGGTCTGGGCTGGTACGGCGTCATCTGCCAGATGCCCGCATGAGACATCGGCGGTCGCTCAACGGCGCGGACTTCGCTTCTTGCGCTCGCGAAGTTCGCTGCCTGTATCGACCGGCGTGAAGGGCGCCTGAAACCGGCTGACCAGGAAATCGATGAACGCGCGCGCGCGAGCAGTCTGATTCTTCTGCCGCGGATAGTAGACGAAGAGATCGGCCGAGGGCAGCACGGTGTTCGGCATCACGAGATTGAGCCTTCCGCTTTGCACGTACTTCGCGAGATCCCATTCCGAGCGGATCAGAATGCCGTGTCCGTCGAGCGCCCAGCGAAGCACGATATCGCCGTCATTGCTCGACAGCGCGCCCTTGACCTTGATCGCCTCGATGTGGTCATTGACGATATAGCGCCACACGCCGTAGGCATCGTCGTTCTGTCGATGAATGATGCAGCGATGCCGAGCCAGTTCTTCGACGCGCTCCGGCGTGCCGTACTTCTCGAGATATTTCGGCGACGCGCATAAGAACCGCCGGTTGCTCATGATTCGCCGCGCACTGAGCCGGCTGTCCGGAAGATCGCCGAAGCGTATCGCCAGATCGAACGCGCCTTCGATCAGATCGACAGGACGGTCCGTTACTTCGAACTGGACTTCGACGCCCGGATAGCGCTTCGCGAATTCCGAAACGATCGGGGCGATGGTCGTCCGGCCGAATCCGAGCGTTGCATTGATGCGCAACGGGCCTTGCGGATCGCGGCTCGCGACCGATAACGCCTCTTCCATCTCACGCACCTGTCCGACGATGTGAGTCGCGTAGCGCAGATACGTTTCCCCTTCGGGCGTGAGGCTGACGCTGCGGGTCGTCCGGTTGACGAGGCGCACGCCGAGCCTTTGCTCGATGACGCCAAGCCGCTTGGTCGCGGCGGGCGGAGACAGATCGAGCGCACGCGCCGCCCCCGACAAACTCCTGAGCTTCGCAAGCAGGATAAAGAACTCGAAGTCGGTCGCGGTCTGCGTTTCGGTATTCACCGGATGTGAATAATGATGTGAACGGAAGTGCAGTTTAGCAGCGTTCGTCGCGGGTAAGCTACGTTCCACGTTGCAGCCGCCGGGTTGCAATACCTGCCAAGACCCTGGAGACATTGCCGTGAGAATCGTCGAAATCCGCGAGAAGACCGTACCGATCAGTTCACCCATTCGTAACGCCTACATCGACTTCAGCAAGATGACGTTGAGCGTGGTTGCCGTCATCACCGATGTCATGCGCGATGGCGAGCCGGTCGTCGGCTACGGCTTCAACTCGAACGGCCGCTACGGCCAGGGCACGCTGATGCGCGAGCGCTTCATTCCGCGCATCCTCGAAGCCGATCCCGCTTCGCTCGTGAACGACGCAGGCGACAATC
The DNA here is from genome assembly GCF_023630765.1 of Caballeronia sp. ATUFL_F2_KS9A. Classification (NCBI taxonomy): domain Bacteria; kingdom Pseudomonadati; phylum Pseudomonadota; class Betaproteobacteria; order Burkholderiales; family Burkholderiaceae; genus Caballeronia; species Caballeronia sp. ATUFL_F2_KS9A. Next base: position 34,026 of record NZ_JALQEK010000056.1, read on the forward strand.
TCGACCCGCACAAGATCTGGGCGACGATGTTCACGAACGAGAAGCCGGGCGGTCATGGCGAACGCTCGGTCGCCATCGGCACGATCGACATGGCGATCTGGGACGCGGTCGCGAAAATCGAGGGCAAGCCGCTATTTCAACTGCTCGCCGACCGCTATGGCGACGGTGAGCCGGACCGCAGGATTTTCGTGTACGCGGCGGGCGGTTACTACTATCCGGGCCAAGATCACGAAACGCTCAAGGACGAGATGCGCAGCTACATCGATCGGGGTTATACGGTCGTGAAGAAGAAGATCGGCGGAGCATCGCTCGATGAAGACCTGCGCCGTATCGACTCCATCCTGAGCGTGCTGCAGGACGGCCAAAAGCTCGCAGTCGATGCAAACGGCCGCTTCGACCTCGACACGGCCATTCGCTATGCAAAGGCGCTCTCGCAATACGACCTCTTCTGGTACGAAGAGCCGGGCGACCCGCTCGACTTCGAACTGCAAGCCACGCTGCGCAACTACTATGCCAATCCGATGGCCACGGGCGAAGACCTGTTCTCGATGCAGGACGCTCGCAATCTCATCCGTTACGGCGGCATGCGTGCCGACCGCGACTGGCTTCAGTTCGACTGCGCGCTGAGTTACGGTCTCGTCGAATATCTGCGCACGCTCGACATGCTGCGCGAGCACGGCTGGTCTCCGAGCCGATGCATCCCGCACGGCGGCCATCAGATGTCGCTGAACATCGCGGCGGGCTTGGGTCTCGGCGGCAACGAGTCGTATCCGGACCTGTTCCAGCCATACGGCGGCTTCCCCGACGGCGTCAAGGTCGAGAACGGCTACATCACGATGCCGGAACTGCCGGGCATCGGCTTCGAAGGCAAGTCCGATCTCATCGTCGAGATGAAGAAGCTGCTTACCTGAGCGGCAATGCGCTGCGCGCGCCGTCTACCGACTCAGCCTTCTTCCTGACCGACTGCCTTCGACACCTCCGCGGGCGTCTGAAACTGCTGATCCGGCAACGCATCGAGCGCGGACATCACGTCTTCGCTTGCGCCGTTGCTGCGCGCGGTTTCGACGAGCGTCTGCTTGTCGGCGGGATAGTCGACGCCCTTCAAGGCTTTCTGCATGTCGATGAACACGCTGTTGGAACCGCCGGAGGATGAGTTGCTTGCCATGATTCGCTCCCTTGATCGATGAATCATGGGCTTCGACAGCAGCCGTTGTGCCTGTCCAGCGCGGGGCACGGCATCGCAATTGCTGACATATGCCGCGAATCGACCATTTACTCAGGAGGCTTCCATGAAGGCACATTCGGCTCTCGTTACACTCGTCGCGGCAGGTTTCATCGGCGCGGCGCCTATCACCGTGCTGGCACAGACGCAGGCAGCGAGCACCACCCAGGCCAACGACCTGCCGGCGGTGGACAAGGCTTTCGTACAGGCCGCCAGCGAGTCGAGCTCGACCGAGATCGACACGGCCAAGCTGGCGACCAGCCAGTCGCAGGACAAGGACGTGAAAAGCTTCGCGCATCACATGATGATCGATCATACGAAGCTGACGATGCAGCTGAAGATGGCGGCGCCGCATGGCGTCGAAGTGCCGAAGGACAATTCGGACACGACGGTTATCGATGCGCTCAAGCCGCTCAAGGGCAAGGAATTCGACACCATGTACATTCAGAAGGTCGGCGTCGAAGGGCATCAGAAGGCCGTCGCCGCTTTCCAGAAGGAAGCGCAGGAAGGCCAGAACGCCGACCTCAAGAAGGCGGCGCAGAAGGCGCTGCCGACCATCCAGAAGCACCTGAAGATGGCGCAGGATCTCGCCGCGAAGAAGGGCGTGCAATAAGCCCGGCTGACGGTTTCGGAGCACCGAAGCCGAAGCGATGGACGAAGCCCCGCGCGGAACCACGCGGGGCTGCTTTTTCTTGCGAGCTCGCTGGCGCGTCTACGAGGCAGCGCGGGTTCGCCGGATTCATCAGACCGAACGGGTAACGCATGTCAGATACACGAACCGGATCCCTGCTCTCGCGCCGGGCGATAGCCGGCGGCGCGGCTGTCGCGTCGATCGGTCTTGCCGCATGGACGGCCATGCGAGCGCGGCGCGCGGAACGCGACTTTCCGCCCACGGGCCAATTCATCGATGTCGATGGCGTGCGCCTCCACTATCTCGACGAAGGAGAAGGCCCGGTCGTCGTCCTGCTGCATGGCAATCTGGTCGCGTCGCAAGACTTCGTGGCGAGCGGATTGTTCGAGCGGCTCGCCCGGCGTCACCGCGTAATCGCCTTCGATCGTCCCGGCTTCGGGCACAGCGAGCGGCCGCGCGCGCGCATCTGGACGCCGCAGGCTCAGGCCACGTCGATCCAGCTTGCGCTTAAAAGGCTGGGACTGACGCAAGCGGTGGTCGTCGGTCATTCGCTCGGCAGTCTCGTCGCAGCGGCGATGGCGCTCGAACCACGTCTGGACATTCGCGGGCTCACGCTGATCTCGGGTTACTACTATCCCACTGCGCGCGCGGACGTTGCGATCAGCGCGCCCGCGGCCATGCCGATCGTCGGCGATGTGCTGCGCTACACCGTGTCGCCGATCGTCGCTCGCATGATGTACGGCCGCACGGTGCAGGCCATGTTCGCGCCGCGCGCCGTACCCGATACCTTTCACGGCCATGTACCGCGCGAACTGGTCTTGCGCCCGTCGCAGATGCGCGCGACGGCAGAGGACGCCGCTTGCATGATTCCGGCCGCGGCATCGATGTCCGGGCGATACGGCGAGATCGACGTGCCGGTTCGCATTTTTGCCGGCAGCGACGACGCAATCGTCGATACGGACTCGCAGTCGGGCCGTCTTTACAAGGACATCGCACAAAGCGCGCTTTCGATCATGCCGGGCCTCGGGCACATGGTGCATTACGACGACGCGGGCCGCATCGGCGACGCCATCGAGACGATGGCGCTCGAATAGCCGCGACTGCGCATCCAGAACCGTTAGGCAAGCTGATCAAGATTGCACGGCACGCGAATTGCGCGGAGAGAAGCGGGCGCCGGTCGAGCCGGCGCGTCCCATCAACCCGATCCCGAACCGGAGGCATCATGGCATCGAAAACGTTGCAGGACCTTTTCATTCATGCACTTTCCGACGTGTACAGCGCCGAGAAGCAACTGACGAGAGCGCTGCCGAAGCTCGCACGGGCGACGACCAACGGGCAACTGAAGCAGGCGTTCGAGACGCATCTGGAGGAAACGAACGGGCAGATCGAGCGCATCGATCAGGTGGTCGAACTGTTCGGCGTCAAGTTGAAGCGCATCAAATGTGCGGCGATGGAAGGTCTCGTCGAGGAAGCGCAGGACGAAATCGAAACCTTCGAGCAGGGCCCGATTCGCGACGCCGCGTTGATCGCTGCCGCGCAAAAGGTCGAGCACTACGAGATCGCGACCTACGGCACGCTGGCGACGCTCGCGAAGCAACTCGGCAACGAGGACGCGATGAAACTTTTGCTCGATACCTTGCAGGAAGAGAAGGCCACGGACGAGAAACTGACCCAGCTCGCGAAGACGCAACTCGCCGAGGAAGTGCAGCAAAAGGGCTGAAATTCGTTCACTCTGGAGATGAAGATGGCAGGCGACAATTCATACAAGCCGGGCGAGATCGTGAAGGTCTCGGGTATCTACTCGGTGGTCCACGATGACGGCAAGGACACGTTCGAAGTGACCTGCGTGGAAGGCGAGCACTTTCCGCCTACCCGGAGCGGAAAAGGCGCGCACTTCGAGCTGAAGTACGGCGCCACGCATGCTCACAAGCATGGAAATCTCAAAGGAACGGAAGCCCGGTCCTGATCGACGCCTTGCCGTAAGCGCGACATCGACGCACGCCGACAGGGTTCGGCGTGCGTCGTTTTCTTTGCGGCTGTCACACGACATGCCGGGCTCCCGCAGTGGCATACGAACTGCTAACAGCATCGCAACAGACCAGAACCTTTCGGAAGGCCGAATCATGGACATTCCCCGTCAGGCCGTGTCATTCCTCACCTCGCGCGGACTCATGCTCGCGACAGCCGAATCGTGTACCGGCGGATTCATCGCCTCGCTGGTGTCGTCGGTGCCCGGCAGCGGAAGCTGTCTCGACGTGGGCTTCGTCACGTACTCGCCGACTGGCAAGGCGGGCTTCCTCGGCGTGCGCGAGGACACCATGCAGCAGCATGGGCTGACGAGCGAAGCCGTCGCGCGCGAGATGTCGGAGGGCGCGCTGCGGCAGGAAGCATGTTGCGCGCAGATCGCGGTATCGAATACGGGCGTCGCCGATGCGGTGCCCGACGGACCGCCATCGGGTACGCAGTGCTTCGCGTGGTCGTATCGTGCGCGCGATGGCACCATCGTCACCTTCAGCGAGACGAAGAAATTCGAAGGCGAACGCAACGATGTCCGGCGCGAAGCGGCGCTTTATGCGCTATCGCGCATCGAACACTACTTCGATCAGCAGCACGCACAGCGAGTCAGGGAGAAACGATGAACGAGCAAGCTACCGATTGGCGCAGCTGGCAGGCAGCCGTGATTCGCGAACTGGGTGTCGCGAGCGATTTCGACGTCGAAGCCGAGCGCGAGCGGCGCATCGACTTTCTTTGCAGCTATCTCTCATCGCAGGGACTTCGCACTTACGTACTGGGGATCAGCGGCGGCGTGGATTCGTCGACGGCGGGGCGCCTCGCGCAACTGAGCGTCGAACGTCTTCGCGCGAGCGGTTATGACGCGCACTTCGTCGCGCTGAGACTGCCCTATGGCACGCAGCGCGATGAGGAAGACGCCCGGCTCGCGCTCGATTTCATACGTCCGGACGAAACGCTGACCGTCAACGTCAAGGGCCCATCCGACGCCATGCTCGCGGCGCTCAAAGAGGGTGGCGCGCAGTACACGGACGACTTCCAGGAAGACTTCGTGCTCGGCAACATCAAGGCGCGCGAGCGCATGATCGCGCAGTACGCCGTTGCGGGCGCGCGGGTGGGCGTCGTCATCGGCACCGATCACGCGGCCGAATCGCTGATGGGATTCTTCACGAAGTTCGGCGACGGCGGCGCGGACGTGCTGCCCTTGTCGGGTCTGAACAAGCGCCGCGTGCGTGCGCTTGCGCGTTCGATGGGCGCGGTGGATCGCCTCGTGATGAAAGTGCCGACAGCCGATCTCGAATCGCTTACGCCGCAACGCCCCGACGAGGATAGCTATGGCGTGAGCTATGAAGACATCGACAACTTTCTGGAGGGCAAGGAAGTCAGCGAAGAAGTGCTGCTGACCATTCGCCGCTTCTATACGGCGACGCGCCACAAGCGCGCGCTGCCGGTCGAAGTGCCGCGCGAAGACCGCTCTGCTTGAGGCATGGCGTGCGTGTTCATCACCTCAACTGCATATCGAGTTGTCCGCTCGGCGGCAAGATCTTCGATGGCCGCACGCCCGGCCTTCTGCGCCGGGGCGAACTGACGTGCCATTGCCTGCTCGTCGAAACGGGCGAAGGGCTCGTTCTGATCGATACAGGCTTCGGATTGCGCGATGTCGCCGATCCGCGCAGCCGCCTGTCGGCGTTCTTCCTGCTGATGCTCAAGCCGGACTTTCGCGAGGAGATGACCGCGCTACGCCAGATCGAACGGCTGGGCTTTTCGGCCAGCGACGTGCGGCATATCGTGCTCAGTCATCTCGACTTCGATCATGCGGGCGGCCTCGATGATTTCCCGCACGCGAAGGTGCATATGCTGCGCATCGAGCGCGACTATGCGGTGCGTCAGCAGACGTGGCTCGATCGGCAGCGCTTCAGACCTCAACGATGGTCGACGCAGCCGAACTGGCAACTTCACGACGCCACCGCCGGCGACCGCTGGCATGGCTTCGAATGCGTGCGGCCGCTCTCGGATTCGTTGGACGATATCGCACTCGTGCCGCTCAGAGGACACACCTTCGGTCATGCGGGCATCGCGGTACGCAAGGAAAACGGTTGGCTGCTGCTGGCGGCCGACGCGTATTTCTTTCATACGGAGATGGATCTCGAACATCCGCGCTGTACACCGGGACTGGCGTTCTATCAATGGATGATGGAAAAGGACCGCGCGGCGCGGCTAAGGAATCAGGCGAGGCTGCGTGAGCTGTGCGCCAGCGTCGATTCGCGCGGCAAGCTCGACGTGTTTTGCAGCCACGACCCGATCGAATTCGAGCGCATGGCCGGACGATCGGCGGGCATTCCGGCCGACGCTTTCATACGGCCCGCGCGCTCTTGGGCGTAACGCGGCATGTCGCATGCTCTCCCGGTTTGGTCCAACCATAACCGGCGAGATCATCATGCGAGTACAGCTCAAACCACTCAGCGAACAAGTGATCGTCATCACGGGGGCGACGAGCGGTATCGGTCTCGTCACCGCGAGAATGGCGGCGAAGCGCGGCGCGCGCCTCATGCTCGTGGCGCGCGACGAAGCGGCGCTCAAGGCGCTGTCGGACGAGTTATCGCACGGTGACACCCAGCGAGCGGCTTACGCCGTTGCGGACGTGGGCGACGCGGCGCAGTTGCAGGCCGCAGCCGATGCGGCCATCGCGCGATTCGGGCGCTTCGATACATGGATCAACAATGCGGGCGTATCGCTCTATGGCCGATGTACCGACGTCCCGCTCGAAGACCAGCGCAAGCTCTTCGATACGAATTTCTGGGGCATCGTGAACGGCTCGCTCAGTGCGTTGAAGCATCTGCGCGAGCATGGCGGCGCTTTGATCAATCTCGGCAGTGAACTGTCGGATGTCGCCATTCCGCTGCAAGGGGCATATGTCGCGTCGAAACATGCGGTGAAGGGCTATACCGATGCGTTGCGCATCGAGCTGGAAAACGATCGTGCGCCGGTGTCCGTCACGCTCATCAAGCCTGCGGGAATCGACACGCTCTTCGTCGAGCACGCGCGAAACTATCTCACGCACGAGCCGAAGCTGCCGCAACCGGTCTATGCGCCCGAGGTGGTCGCTAAAGCGATATTGCATTGCGCCGAGGTGCCCGAGCGCGATGTCCATGTCGGTGGGGCGTCGCGCGCGATGGCGTCGTTCGGCCAGCGCGCACCGCGACTGTATGACAGGCTGGTCAGTCTCGTCGGCGTGAAGGCGCAACTCACGCGGCAGCCTCATGGCGAAGGCGACGCGTTGTATGAAGGGGCGGGCAGTCTGCGCGAACGGTCGGGCCGCAACGGCAAGGTGCGCGAGCGAAGCCTTTACACCGATGCGCGCATCGATCCGCCCGGCACGCGCGGCGTGGCGATGGGCGTCGCCGCCTTGCTGCTGCTCGACGCCGGCCGCCGCTATCTTCGGGCGACGCGCAAACCGAGGTTCGAGTAAGCGCGTCGTCGAGTCATCTTCGAGATCAGCGAGAGGACGGCGATGCGCCGGCGGGCTCGCCTCCCGGCAATTCGTTGCCGCCCATGCCAGGCTCGGTCGCCAGTTGCTGCTGCGCGACGATCCAGAACTCGTCCGAGCGGCCTTCAGGGCCGCCCGCTTCTTCCCAAAGCCGATAAGCGAGTGCCCGAATCTGTTCTTCGCTAGCCGGGACGTCCATGATGCTTTCCTCCTTTTCAGCGAACGAGCGATGCTCAGCGCGCGGCGAGCATGCCCACGACCACGCCGACCAGCGCGGCCATCGTGATCGCCTTCCACGGATTCTCGTGCACGAAGTCGTCGGTCGTATCGGCGGCGGCGCGGTACTTTCGGGTCATCGCGTCTTGCATGTCGGCGAACCGGGCCTTCGCATCGGAGCGCAGATTGCTCGTCGACGTTGCATCGTTGCCTGCATCCCATGACTTCGATGCTTCGCGAAAGCTGCTGTGGTCTCCATTCGAGGATGTCATGTTGTCGCTCGTCGGGAATTCATAGGCGCTGTCGGCTCTTTCGGTCTTGATAGCGTTGACGGGTTCGAGCGCGCGGTCGTTGTCAGCCATGCTTGCCTCCACTGGAAATCGTTTGAATGCGATGAAGTCGCGGTGCGCGTCGAGAGACGCGCATGTGCGTGGCGCAATCGGCGTGCCGTCCTGACGAAACGAAAGTCCCGCGTGTATGGCATACCCGTTGCTCCATGATTCGCCGACTTTCATCGCTAATGGAGCGTACAAATGTTTCCCGTTCTGATGCAGCCTTTCTTCTCCGTCGCGCGCACGAATCTCGAGACGGGCTTGCGCGCCGCTTCCAGTTTTGCGGTCGGTTTCCGGCAACTCGGAGAACTGAACGAAAAGACGATGCAATCCGCGCTCGCCGATGTGCGCGTTCAGTGGAGCGCGCCGCAGGCCAGCGAAGCGCAGCCTGCATTGCCGGTCGCGTTCCTGTCGTACGCAGGCGATCTGCTGTCGATCATCGCCGCGACAGCCGCCGATGTCATCGATGCAATAGGCGCCACGTCATCGCAGCCGGACGCGGGCGCGCCGAAACTCGTGCTCGCGGAATCGATCGAGCCGCCGGCATCGGTGAGCGCATCGGGCGAGACCGCAATCGTCGACGCGACCGGCGCGGTCGTGGCCCACGTCCCCAAGTAAAGCAAACGACAGGCACGACGACTGCTGCGTTGCCGGCAACGCATCCTTCTTCCATCGAATGAACACATCCTCCTCGCCGCCGCCCGCGCGGCATCGTTCGCCTTCGTCCGTGCCGAAGTGGATCACGATCGTCTTTCTCGTTCTGTCGGGGCTTTACATGGCCGTCGGCGGCGGATGGCTGATCGCGGTGGGCGGCTCGCCATACTACGTGGTCGCCGGCGTGGCGATGCTCGTGATCGCGTGGCTCGTCTGGCGCGCCAATGGCCTCGCACTGTGGCTCTACGCGGCGCTGTTGCTCGGCACACTGATATGGGCGATCGTCGAGTCGGGCTTCGACTTCTGGGCGCTCGCGCCGCGTCTCGATGTGCTTGTCATCGTCGGCATATGGATGGTGCTGCCATTCGTGCTGCGCATCTTTACGTGGCCCCGGCAGTCCGGCGCACTCGCGCTCGGTGCGACCATCGTGCTGTCGGGCATCGCGCTCGCATATGCGGTGTTCAACGATCCGCAGGAGCTGGACGGCACGGTGCGCGCGGCGCCGTCGGCTGCCGCCACTGCGCCCGCGCAGCAAGATGGCGACTGGCGCGCTTACGGCAATACGCAGACCGGCACGCGCTATTCGCAACTCGCGCAGATCAACGCGGGCAACGCGCACGAACTGAAGGAAGCCTGGCGCTTTCGCACGGGCGACATGAAAGGCCCGAACGATCCGGTCGAAATCACCGATGAAGTGACGCCGCTCGCCATCGACGGCACGCTCTTCTTCTGCACGCCGCATCAGAATGCGATCGCGCTCGATGGCGCCACGGGCAAGGAGAAATGGCGCTTCGATCCGAAGCTCAAGCCCGATCCGAGTTTCCAGCACGTGACTTGCCGCGGCGTGTCGTACTACGAGACGCCCGCCGCCGAGCAGGCGCGCGCCGCCGGCAACACGACGAATCTGCCGATGTGCGCGCGCCGCATCGTGTTGCCCGTCAACGATGGGCGTCTCTTCGAACTCGACGCCGCGAGCGGGAAGCCGTGCCCCGAGTTCGCGACGAACGGCGTGCTCGATCTTCAGCATCTGCAGCCGGTCAAGACGCCCGGCCAGTACGAGCCGACGTCGCCGCCGATCGTCACGTCGAAAGTGATCGTCGTCGCGGGCGCGGTCACGGACAACTACGGCACGCGCGAGCCGTCGGGCGTGATCCGTGGTTTCGACGTGAACACCGGCAAGCTGCTGTGGGCCTTCGATCCCGGCGCGCACGACCCGAACGCGATCCCCGACGATCAGCATAGCTACACGCAGAACTCGCCGAACTCGTGGGCGCCCGCTGCCTACGATGCGAAGCTCGATCTCGTCTATCTGCCGATGGGCGTGACGACCCCCGATATCTGGGGCGGCAACCGCACGCCCGATCAGGAGCGCTATGCGAGCGGGCTGCTCGCGCTCAACGCATCGACGGGCAAGCTCGCGTGGTTCTATCAGACCGTGCATCACGATCTCTGGGACATGGACCTGCCCGCGCAGCCGACCATCGCGGATATCAGGGATCAGAGCGGCAACATCGTTCCGGCGATCTACGCACCGGCTAAGACCGGCAACATCTTCGTGCTCGACCGTCGCACCGGCAAGCCGATCGTGCCCGCGCCCGAGCAGCCGGTCCCGCAAGGCGCGGCGAAGGGCGATCGCCTCTCGCCGACGCAACCGTTCTCGCAGCTCACTTTCCGGCCCGCAAAGAACCTGACCGACGCGGACATGTGGGGCGCGACGATGTACGACCAGCTCATGTGCCGCGTGATCTTTCATCGGCTGAAGTACGAAGGGCCGTTCACGCCGCCGTCCGAGCAGGGCACGCTCGTGTTCCCCGGCAATCTCGGCATGTTCGAATGGGGCGGGCTCGCCGTCGATACGGACCGACGCATCGCCATCGCCAATCCGATCGCGCTACCGTTCGTCTCGAAGCTCGTGCCGCGCGGCCCCGGCAACCCGATCGATCCGCCGCAAGCGGGCCAGGCGGGCACCGGCACCGAAGTCGGCATTCAGCCGCAATACGGCGTGCCGTATGGCGTGGAGCTGAATCCTTTCCTGTCTCCGCTGCGTCTGCCTTGCAAGCAACCCGCGTGGGGTTATGTCGCCGCGCTCGATCTCGACACGAACAAGGTGATCTGGAAGAAACGCATCGGCACGACGCGCGATGCATCGCCGATTCCGGTTCCGTTCCGCATGGGTATGCCGATGCTGGGCGGACCGATGACGACCGCCGGGCACGTCTTCTTCATCGGCGCGACGCAGGACGATTACCTGCGCGCCTTCAGCACCGACACCGGTGAAAAGCTCTGGGAAGCGCGTTTGCCCGCCGGCGGCCAAGCCACCCCGATGACCTACGAAGCGAACGGCAAGCAGTACGTGCTGATCGCGGCGGGCGGTCACGGCTCGTTTCTGACGAAGCTCGGCGATTACGTGATCGCGTATGCGCTGCCGGACAAGCATTGACCGCGACTCGTCCCGCCTGATCTATCGATTCGGGCGGGACGCGGAGCCCGGCTAGTCGCCTTGCTCGTCGAGGTTCTTGCTCGATGAATTCGATCCTTCCGTGTCCGGTTTCGACGACTGGTCTTTTCCGGACTCGGTTCTCGATACGCCCAGGTCATCGAGCTTTTTGTCGATTTTTTCCTTGTCGCCGCGGTCCAGCGCTTCGCGAGCCGCGCGGTCTTTTTCGCGCTCGTCCTCTGCATTGGCTGCGTTGTTTTCCGGCTGGTTCATGCTTTCGTCTCGGTGGTCGATATCAGGGATGGGATCATGCGGACGCGTCATCGCGTATTGAGCCGCACGAAAGCGTCGATCCAGTCGCGGGCCCAGATCCTTGCGTACGCGATCGCGTCTTCGCGCGTGTCGAATCCGGCAAGATCGCCGCTCATGAAGATCTGGCCCTCGCTTCCGTTTTCCGCGGGCATGGTGATTCGCGCGTGGGCCATGAACTCGCCGTCTGCCCGGCGCGGGGTGGGATCGATGTCGAAAGTAAGGGAAGTGGGGCCCATGGCGTTGCTCCGGCTGACATCTGATCGGACGCGGCGACGTCGCGCTTCCTTACATCAGCATTGATCGGGCTTGGCAGGATCGGCTCCGGTACGCTCGCGCCTCACGACGCCGATCACCAGCGCAGCAGCCTGGGCCCGAGCCAAGCGCCGATGCCCGCGGGCAGCATCATGCCGATTGCGTACCACACGCTCCAGAACGCCGGGCTCATCTCCGGGCAATGCAGGCAATAGGCGACGGTGGCGATCGCGCTCGCGAGCAGACCGGCGACCGCGCCCACGAGGCGAAGGCGTGTGGGCGCGAGACTCTTCATCGCCCAGAACACGGCGGGAAAAGTCGGGACCGACAGCAGCAGAATGTTGAACGGACACGTACGCCACGACTGGCCGAGCACGATGGGCAGACGTTCGGCCGGCGCGGCGCCCTCGAGCACCAGCCAGCCCGCGAGCCACACCGCGACGAACGGCACGCCGACGAGCGCCCACGCATAACCCGCACGAACGCCCGGACGCCCGAGCCGCGTCACGGCGATGAACGCGCCGATCGCCACCACGAACGGATACGCCATCTTGGCCCAGAACACCGGCGTGCGCGCGATGCTCGCGAGATCCGGCCGCACGCCGTAGACGATGGCCATCAGGATCACCGAGCCGAGCGCGCCCAGCAGCAGCGCCCTGGCGAAGCGCCGCGCCACCGCGCCGCGATCGATGCGCGTCACCTGATTCGAGAGCAGCCCGATGAGGTCGTCGGTTTTCATCGCAACCCCCGAAGCCGTGCGGCGAGCGCCTTGAGCCCACGATGCACGCCGACCTTGACCGCCGATTCCGACAGCCCCGTGATGCGCGCGGTTTCCATCACCGACAAGCCTTCGAGTTTCATATGCACGATCGGCAGGCGCTGCTTGTCCGGTAAGTCCTCCAGCAATTTGCCTATGTCGCGCCGCGCTTGCGCGGGTTCGTCGTCGGAGACGGCGAGCAAGTCGGCATAGTCGTCGATGGGATCGTTCAGGGATTCGCGGCGTGCGCGCGAGCGGAAATAGTCCATCAGCTTGTAGCGCGCGATTGCGTGCAGCCACGCGGTCAGCGGTTCGTCGGTGCGATAGGTGTGACGCGCATTATGCACGGCGAGCAGAATGTCCTGGACGAGATCTTCGACATCGTCGCGATGCTGCGGAATGCGTCTGCGCAGATAGCCGCGCAAGTGCCGCGTAAGCGCCTGCAGAAAATCGCGGTATGCGTTCGGGTCGCCATCGAGTCCGGCGATGAAAAGCACTCTCAGGCGGTTTTCCGCTTCTTGCAAGATGGTTCCCGTATTGGCGAGACGGCCGGACGGCGATTCATACACGGCGCCTGACGTGCGCGTACGGGGCGCGGACGCGTCGTGTGTCAGATCGGGCGCTTCAGAATAGACGAAGCCGTGATGCGCCGCAATAGCGCTCACGAGGGTCGAAAACGCGCCGTCGCGGTCCATCTTTTTCATTGCGCAAGCGTGTTGACAGCCGTGCGTATCCGCATGACGAACTCCTTGCATGTCTTGTGAGCTAGTTCGTCTTTGCGTGCCGATTGGTTACACGACGGGAAACAGAAAAAGAAAAACCCGTCTGTAACCGAACGCGGACTCGCGACGAATTCACCCGTATCCGACGCTTCATCACGGGGACCGACATGCAAACGACACTCACGCAGACGCGCGAAACCGCGCAACGCATTCCGCCCATTCATCCGCTCTGGCTGCGCATCACGCATTGGCTCAACGCGTTCGCCGCGCTGATCTTGATGCTTTCGGGCTGGCGCATCTACGACGCTTCGCCGGTGTTTCCAGGCATCGTCATTCCGACGTCGATCACGCTCGGCGGATGGCTCGGCGGGGCGTTGCAATGGCATTTCGCCGCGATGTGGCTGCTGGTCTTCAACGGCATCGTGTATCTCGCGCTCAATCTCGCGAGCGGCCGCTTTCTTGCAAAGTTCTTTCCGCTCTCGCCGCGCGCCGTCCTGCACGATCTGATCGCGGCGCTCACCGGCAAGCTTTCGCACGCGGACCTTCGTCAATACAACGCGGTGCAGAAGCTCGCTTATCTCTTCGTCGTGATCGATCTGATCCTGCTCGTTCTGTCCGGTCTCGCGATCTGGAAGTCGGTGCAGTTTCCCTTGCTGCGCGAAATGATGGGCGGCTATGACCGCGCACGCGTCGTGCATTTCTGCGCGATGGCGTTGATGGCTGCGTTCGTGGTCGTGCATGTCGCGATGGTCGCGCTCGTGCCGCGTTCGCTGCTCACCATGCTGCGCGGCCGCTGATCGGGAGACTCGCGATGAACACGAACGACAGAAAGATCATGAAGTTCGACCGCGCCTCGATACTCGCGGACGCGCGCCGCAAACTCGACATGCCTTCGCGGCGTCTCTTCGGCAAGCGCATGCTGACGCTCGGCGGCCTGTCGCTGTTGACCGGCTGCTCCATCACCGATGAAGACTCGGTCAACACGTTCCTGACCGCCGTCTCGCGCCTGAACGATCGCGCGCAGGCGCTGCTCTTCGACCCGAAGCGTCTCGCGCCCACTTATACCGAAGCGCAGCTCACGCGACCGTTTCCGTTCAACGCGTATTACGGCATCGACGACGTGCCGCATGTCGATGGCGGCGACTATCGGCTGAAGGTGAGCGGCCTCGTCACGGGCAAGCGTGTGTGGACCTTGCCCGAGCTGTATGCGCTGCCTCACGCGGAGCAGATCACGCGGCACATCTGCGTCGAAGGCTGGAGCGCGATAGGGCGATGGGGCGGCACGCCGTTCTCCGAGTTTCTGCGTCGCGTGGGCGCGGACACGACCGCGAAATACGTCGGCTTTCGCTGCGCGGACGACTACTACGAAAGCATCGACATGCCGACCGCGCTGCATCCGCAGACCTTGCTCACGTTCGAATACGACGGCGAGCGTCTGCCCGCGAAATACGGTTATCCGATGAAGCTGCGCATGCCGACCAAGCTCGGCTACAAGAACCCGAAGCACATCGTCGAGATGTTCGTCACCAATACGTATCCGGGCGGCTACTGGGTCGACCAGGGCTACAACTGGTTCGGCGGTTCCTGATCGCCGCACCGCATTTTTTGCTTTTCAACCCACGAAGGAGATGCACCATGAAGCGACTGATGACCGCAGTGTTTGCAACCATGATGGCGCTCGGCGCTTCGTCCGCGTTCGCGCAGGCGAGCGGCGCGATGTCCAACGACGCCATGTCTCACGATGCCATGAGCAAAAACAGCATGTCTCACGACTCGATGAGCAAGGACGCGATGTCGCACGACTCGATGAAGAAGAGCGACAAGATGAAGAAGAACAACGCGATGGGCATGGACCATCCGGCTTCGGGCGCGATGTCGCAGTAAAAGCGAAGGCCGGGTGCGCGCCCGGCCTTGCTTACCCGTGATTAGTCGGCGAGGAATTCCTTGATCGCCGCCGCGATCTGCGCCGCGTGCGTTTCGAGCGCGAAGTGGCCCGTATCGAAGAAGCGCACGTCCGCGTTCGGGATGTCGCGCTTGAACGCTTCCGCGCCCGGCGGCAGGAAGAACGGATCGTTCTTACCCCACACGGCGAGAAACTTCGGCCGATGCTCGCGGAAATACGCCTGAAACGCCGGATAAAGCGCGACGTTGTTGCGATAGTCGGCGAACAGATCGAGCTGCACTTCGTGCGCGCCGGGACGGTTCAGGTAGTAGTCGTCGAGCGAGTAACCATCGGGCGAAACCGCCGACGCATCGGGCACGCCGTGCGTGTATTGCCACTTCGTCGTGTCCTTCGTGAGCATCGCGCGCAACGCATCGCGATTCGTCTGCGTCGGCGTCTGCCAATACGCGCGGATCGGACTCCAGCCGTCGCTCAGTCCTTCCTCATAGGCATTGCCGTTCTGCGAAACGATCGCCGCGATGCGTTCCGGATGCTTCAGCGCGAGGCGGAAACCGGTCGGCGCACCGTAATCGAAGACGTAGACCGCATAGCGATCGAAGCCGACCCGTTCCGTGAAGCGGTCGATCACGCCGGCGATGTTATCGAACGTGTATGCGAAGCTGTCGCGGCTCGGCATGTCGGAGAGGCCGAAACCGGGAAGATCGGGCGCGACGATATGAAAGCGGTCGGCCAGGAGCGGAATCAGGTCGCGAAACATGTGGCTGGAACTGGGAAAGCCATGCAGCAAGAGCAGCTTCGGCGCGTCTGCCGGACCGGCTTCGCGATAGAACACGTTGAAACCGTCGACGTCGATATGGCGATGAGCAATGGTGGACATGGTTGTTTCTCCGCGAGTGAGGGCGTTCGTTCGTGTAACCGTTAAACGTCTGCGATGAAGGTTACTTATCGACTGTGTAACTTGTCAAGTGCGTTTTTAGCGGTTACGATGAAGTCATCGTAGAAACACCGCTGGACCGAAGAAATGGAATACCGCTCACTTCCCGCATTCTTCGTGGCTGACGCGCCCGGCCTCGACTTTCTCAACTCGGTTGCCACGCCGGTCGATGAACCCGTCGACTGGCTCGCCGACGGCGAAGGCTTTTTGTCATGGCTCGAGCAGGCGAGGCTCGTGCCCGCCGACGTGCTTGCGCACATGCGTTCGCAAATCGCACCCGCCGAACTCGACGAGGTCGCGGCGAAGGCGCGCGGCTTGCGCGAATGGTTCAGATCGTTCGTGCAGAAGAACAAGGGGCGGCCGCTCGCGGCTAAAGACCTGCGCGAACTGGAAGCGCTGAACACCGTGCTGATGCGCGATGAACAACACGGCGCGATCGTCGCGGATGCAAGCGCGTCGAGCGGGCTTGCATTCGCGATGCAGCGCCGCTATCCGACGGCCGAGTCGCTGCTGATGCCGATTGTCGAGGCGCTCGCGAGACTCGTCTGCGAAGAGGATTTCACCTACGTCAAAGCGTGCGAAGGTCCGACATGCACGCTGCTATTCGCCGATCACACGCGCGGTCACGCTCGCCGCTGGTGCAGCATGGCCAGTTGCGGGAACCGCGCGAAAGTCGCCGCGCATCGCGCGCGGCTCAGGGAAGGAAAGGGCGGTTGAGTTCTAATGGCGTGACGCGAGATCGAAGGTCCGGCCCCTGCTCGAGGTTACCGGACGCCGGGACAAGGTCGCGCACTCATTGTTCGCCGCAGGTCTGGAGCTCTGGTGTGGCGTGCGACGGTTCACTGGATCGGCGGCACCACGCCGAGCTTTTCGGCCAGCATTCTCTCGTAGACTCCGAAGTGCAGATCGACCTCTTCCTGCGTGACCACCGTCACGGAAATATTGATCTTCGTGGGCTGCAGGCCGAGGACCGTCGCGATCGCCACCTCCAGTTGCGGCGCACATAACCGGTCGTCGGCGAACGTGGTGCCGACGGCAATCTCGTAAGCAGATTCCTGCTGGAAGACGACTTCAACGAGCCGCGCACGCGCGCTCATGTTGCTGTCGATAGCCAGCCGGATGACCTCGACCGCCGTACGCATCGTCTCGGTCGGAAAACCCCTTGTCGAGCGCAGCCGGATTCGGTGCCGGCCCAGGGTCAGCCAATCGTATTCGAATTCCATGATGTCCTCGCATGGTCCGTCGGAAGCGTCGTGAAGATAGGGTGCGGGCATTCCAATTCAAGAGCGGAAAGTCGCAAAAATCCCCTTGAAATTTCCGCTCGGGATCCTATCTTGAATTCCGCTCAGGCAGTCGCGCCAGCAGTCCGGCGCGCTGCGTGTTTCGATTTGTTTGCCCGCAGCATGGCAGACGAACTGGAGCGCGTAGGCCGGTTCGTCTTCCTGCTGGTTTCAAGGAGGAAATGACCATGAGCGATCTCTACTTCGGGACCGACCTCTTCAGCGAGTTCGACCGTCTGCAACAGCAGATGGCGAGCCTCTTCGGCGGTTTCCCCTCCAGCATCCGTTCCGGGCGCTCGGGCGCCTTCCCGCAGGTCAACATCGGTTCGACCGACGACTCGATCGAGATCGTCGCGTTCGCGCCGGGTGTCGATCCGGCCAGCCTCGATGTATCGATCGACAAGGGGCTGCTGACCATCAGCGGCGAGCGCGGGAGCGTACAGCCGGAAGCCGGCGACGACACCCGTACCTATGCGCAGGAGCGGTTCGTCGGCGCTTTCCGGCGCGTCATCGAGCTGCCGCAGCACGCGGACCCCGACAAGGTCACGGCGCAGTACACCAATGGCTGCCTGACCGTGAGCATCGGCAAGCGGGAGACGTCGAAGCCGCGCGCCATCACGGTTCAATGAAACGCGTCGCAGAACGTAGGAGGACATCATGAACGACACGACCAAACTTGCCAGGAAAGACGACACGACGGTGGCTCGGCGCGACGACGAGCAGTCGCCACGCCGGATCACGCTGGCGCCGCCCGTCGACGTCTTCGAGGATAGCCAGGGCGTCACTCTGTGGGCGGATCTGCCCGGCGTGACGAAGGACCGGCTCGATGTGAAGGTCCACGACGGCAACCTGTACATCGAGGCCGAGGCGGTGGTGCCCACGCCGGCAGGACTGCGCCTGCAGCATGCGGAGATCCGCCAGCCTCATTTCGCGCGGGCGTTCTCGCTGGGGGCTGACTTCGACGCATCGAAAATCGATGCGAACCTGAAGAACGGCGTGCTGAAGCTGACGATACCGCGCCGCGACGAAGCCCGGCCGCGCCGAATCGAAGTGCGTACGAACTGAGGCCGGCGGGCGGGCAGCAACGACAGGAGAACGTGGGTGGCGGCCGTCTGCCGCTACCCTCCGACTGCGCAGACCCGGATGCGCACCGTCATCAAGGAGCGCTCGCGCGGACATACACGCGATTGCCGGCCATCGGCCAGGGCAGGCACCCAAGAAGCGCCTCTGTGGCGCGCGGAGATCGGGCGGGCCGGGCCGTTAGCTCAGTTGGTAGAGCAGCGGACTTTTAATCCGTTGGTCACTGGTTCGAATCCAGTACGGCCCATATCGGCATCACACGTCGGGGCTTTCGCCCAGCCAGGGCACATTCTTTGCGCAGCAAGGGGCATTGCAAGGAGATCCCAGCATGACCCAGAAATCCGCCGATCCGCAAGACAACCCCAAATCGCACCCGACGTCGAACGCGGAAAAAGACCCCGCCGACTGGACCACAGGCGATGAGCCGATGACCGGCGCGCAGGCGTCTTACCTCAAAACGCTCTGCGAAGAAGCCAAGGAGCCTTTCGACGAAACCCTGACGAAAGCCGACGCGTCCCGCCGCATCGACGAACTTCAGCAAAAGACGGGGCGCGGTAAATCAGGCTGACGGCAAGCGTCCGAATCCGGCACGCGTGCCTAAATTTTCCGATTCTGCAGCCGTAAACGAGTCATGTCAGATCGTCTTCGGCCGGAAGAAGGCTTAACGAGCGCATGCGTGTCGACCTCATCACCCTTTACCTGTTAGCGATAGGAACGCTCCTCGCCAGCAGCGCGCTGACGCTCTGGGAGCGCCGGTCGTATCCGCGGCGCAGGCGCGAACTCGGCGTGCTCGCGGCCGGTTATGCGACGCTCGCGCTCGGCTGCGCCGCCGCGTCGATGCGGCACGGCGTGCCCGGCCTCCCCGGCGTCGTGGGGGCCGCGGTGTCGAATCTCATCATCGTCGGCGGGTATCTGCTCAATCTGCAAGGCGTCGCGCTCCTGAACGGACGCCGCTACGGCCGGTTCGCCGTCGGCATCCTGTCGATGCTCGCGCTCGCCTGGGCCATCGCGGGCAAGCGCGGCGAAGCGGTCATGTGGGCGTACATCAGCGCCATTCCCATTGCCGTGGTGTGCGGTCTGACTGCGCGCGAACTCCTCGGCACGCGGGATTCGAAATGGAAGCAGTCGCGCAACATCGCCGTGGCCGTCACGGGCGGCCACGCGCTCTTCTACGCATTCAGGGCCGCGATTCTGCCGTGGCTGGCGGCGTCGTTCGGACCGCAGTTGCTGGCGATCGCCGGTCAGGCGACGATGTATGAAGGCGTGCTCTATTCCGTCGTTCTGCCGATGACGCTCCTGCGCCTGGCGCGCGACGAAGCCCACGCCGATCTGCGACGCGAATCGCAGACCGATTACCTCACGGGTCTCGGCAACCGCCGATGGTTCTTCGAAGAAGGCGCACGCGTCATCCGCGAAAGCGACGCCTTTCCGCCGGCGTCGTGTCTCGCGCTCGACCTCGACCGCTTCAAGGCGATCAATGACCGCTTCGGCCACGAAGCCGGCGATGACGTACTGAAGTCGTTCGCGAAGATTCTGCGCAGCGTGCTCGGACGCGATGTGATCCTGGCGCGCATCGGCGGCGAAGAGTTTGCCGCGCTGTTGCCGGGGCACGAAAGCGCCCGCGCGAAAGACCTGGCCGAAGCCGTCGTTCGCCGCTTCGCGCAGACCGTCACGCGCACGGCGGGCGGCGTGGAGATCGAGGCGACGGTGAGTATCGGCATGGCGCGCATCGGCACCGATGAAGACACGCTGGAAAAAGTGCTCGCTGCCGCGGATCGCGCGCTCTACAGCGCAAAATCGCGCGGCGGCAACCGGCTTGAAATCGCGCGAGCCGCGACGGCCCGCGCGAATCTCGACGATGCGCCGGACCGCCGTCTGACGGCACTCTGAGCGTTCATTCGCCTGGGTCGAGCAGCCCGTTGCGACACCCGGACGATCACCGGCTGCTCAAGAGCTTGTCGAAGTCACGATCGAGTCCGGCCAACGATGAATCGATCGTCTTGCGCTTCTCGGCCACCCATGCGTCCTGCTGCGCGATCTTCGCTCTTGCCGCAGTCAGCATGCGTGCCATCTCGGCCGGTTGAGGCCCGCCGACGGTACGCCGGTTATCGACGATAGCCGCCGGATTCAGCGTCGAACGAAATTCCTCTTCGCTCATCGGCAGCACGCCGTTGCCGTAGCCTTTGGTCGTTTCGGCGTAGATGCGCTGCGCCTGATCGTAGGGGAAATCGCTGGGCTTGATATCGTTCGCTCGCGCGTATTCCACGACCTCCGACGCGAAGTGGTGGCCCAATCGGAAAGGCAGCTTGTATTTGCGCATCAGCACGTCGGCGACTTCCTGCGATGCGGTCCAGTCGCTGTTCAGTTCCTCCAGCGCCCGGCCCTGATC
Organism: Caballeronia sp. ATUFL_F2_KS9A; assembly: GCF_023630765.1. Classification (NCBI taxonomy): domain Bacteria; kingdom Pseudomonadati; phylum Pseudomonadota; class Betaproteobacteria; order Burkholderiales; family Burkholderiaceae; genus Caballeronia; species Caballeronia sp. ATUFL_F2_KS9A. The sequence goes on from NZ_JALQEK010000056.1 coordinate 54,644, forward strand.
GATCACCAAAGCCTTGAGAATGTCGTCCCATTTGCGCAGGACGGTGATAGCGCTGTTCACCATTTCCTTGTTGTCCCTGACTTCCTTCGCGTCCGGCATGCCGGGCGGCAGATTGTGTGCGCGAATGACCGGTCCCATCGCGAGCGTGATGGCAGTCGATGCATCCGCGCGTGTCGAATTCAGCAGGCCCGGATTGCGCTTCTGAGGCATCGCGCTGGAAACGTAGGTGTTGTTGCCGCCTTCCTGAAGCAGAATCCACGGACGCGGCTGCGCATATTGCGTCATGACGTCCTCGATGAAACTGCCCGCATGAAGCGCGATGCTCGTCACGATCGAGCCGACTTCTACCGGATGATCGACCGCGGCGATCTGATGCGCGTCGTAGGCGTTGTCGACGATGTCGGCGAAGCCCAGATATTGCGCCATGCGAACGCGGTCCAGCGGCCAGCTCGTGCCGTTCAGCACCGTGGTTCCCATCGGGCACAGATCGATGCGTGCGTACGCTTCGCGGATGCGCTGCGCGTCGCGATCGAGGGCGGCAGCGTAACCGAGCAGATAATGCCCGTAGCTGTTCGGCTGGGCGGCGACGCCATTGGTGTAATTCGGCACGATGGTGCGCTCGTGCTTTTGCGCCAGCGTCACGAGCGTCGCGGATGTCTTGTTCAACTGTTCGGCGAGGCGCAGCATATCGTCGCGCAAGATGGCGGCGCGATACGTGGCATGCATGTCCTGGCTGGAGCGCCCGGCGTGCAGCAGCGTCGCATCCATTCCTGCGGCTTGAATCAGCAGCAGCTCGAATGTGATGACGGTGGAAGGGCGCTTGCCGCCAGGTTGATTGCCGTCGTGAATCACTTTGGCGAGGCCTGCCGCGATGCCGGGCACCAACGCCTTGTCCAGCAACCCTTCCTGACCATTGATGACCGCGGTAGCCTTGTTGATTTCGCCGAGCCAGTAAAACTCGTCGCGGTTCGTCGTCTGCTGGGCGCTCGCGGGCAACGCATGGAGAAGAATCGCGAAAGCGAGCGGAATTACCTTCTTTCTGAGCACGGTCTCGATTGTCCTTGTCGCTGCAGTGACAGCGTTTGTTCGAATAGCCGTTGCGCCGATAGCGAAGAGCGCATTCTAAACGCGGGCCTTTTCATCCATCATCGCAATCGATGAAGCGGGTCATCGCGGTGTCTCCTCGATCTCGCAAGCGCGGCGGGTTCATCGATGCGAATCTGGAACCCGAGCTTTCGCGCCGCTTTCGATGGCGCGCGCCGCCGATGCGCGCTTCGTAAAGCTAAAATTGCGGTTTTAGCCCGGAATACGTGCATGTCCTTCGCCTCGCTTGGCCTGATCGGTCCGTTATTACGTAATCTGCAGGACCTCGAATATCGGACACCTACGCCGGTGCAGGCGAAGGCGATTCCTGCCGTGCTCGGCGGCAAGGACGTCATGGCTGCGGCGCAGACCGGCACTGGCAAGACGGCGGGTTTTGCGCTGCCGCTGTTGCAACGGCTGGTGCAGCACGGTCCGCCGGTGTCCAGCAACCGGGCGCGCGTTCTGGTGCTGGTGCCTACGCGTGAGCTGGCAGAACAGGTGCTGCAGAGCTTCATCGAATACGGCAAAGGCCTCGACTTGCGATATCTGGCCGCCTACGGCGGTGTGAGCATCAATCCGCAGATGATGAAGTTGCGCAAGGGCGTCGATGTGCTCGTCGCCACGCCGGGCCGTTTGCTGGATCTCAATCGGCAGAACGCGGTGCAGTTCGATCAAGTGCAGACGCTCGTGCTGGACGAAGCCGACCGCATGCTCGATCTCGGCTTTGCGCGCGAACTGAACGCTGTCTTTGCGGCGTTGCCGACCGAGCGCCAGACGCTGCTGTTCTCCGCCACCTTCACCGACGATATCCGCGCGATGGCGGCGGGCATTCTGCGCGGGCCGGTCAATATCAGCGTCAGTCCGCCCAATGCGACGGCCAGCAAGATCAGGCAGTGGGTCGTGCCGGTGGACAAGAGAAACAAGCCTGATCTCTTCATGCATCTCGTGGCCGAGAACAACTGGGAACACGCGCTGGTGTTCGTCAAAACCCGCAATGGCGTGGATTATCTGGCGGCGATGCTGGATGAAGCGGGATACGCCGTCGACACCATTCACGGCGACAAGCCGCAACCCGCGCGCTTGCGTGCGCTCGAGCGCTTCAAGACGGGCGAAGTGAGCATGCTGGTCGCCACCGACGTAGCCGCGCGCGGGCTGGATATCGATGACTTGCCGCTGGTGATCAACGTCGATCTGCCGATCGTCGCGCAGGACTATGTGCACCGTATTGGCCGTACCGGACGCGCGGGCGCCAGCGGTGTGGCGGTGTCCTTGGTGTGTGCCGATGAAGCGCCGCAACTGGCCGCGATCGAAGCGCTGATCCGGCAAACGCTGCCGCGTGAAGAAGAGCCGGGTTTCGAGGCCGAACACCGCGTGCCGCAAACCAGCGCGACGGGCCAGATCATCAAGAAACCCAAAAAGCCGAAGAAGCCCAAAGTCGCGCCGGCCGCGACGTCCCGCGTTGCGGACGCGGACAAAGGCATGATCTCGCCTGGCAGCAATCCTTTCGGCGTGCAGAAGCCACGCGGCAAATCCGCCGGCAAGCCAGCGGCGGGGTCGCGCAAGCCCGCTGGTAAATCCGCTGATGGGCGAAGCAAACGGCGACCCTGATCCGGTCTGAACCTCAGCGTGGCGATAAACGACCGCTAGTGGCCGAGAGCAATCAGCGAGACCCTGTCATGGCACGGCGGTCGAGCGTGACGTCACGGATGCGCCGCGCGGCCACGATCCGCTCTTCTTTAGCCTTTCGAATCCGCTGAACAACCGGCCGTTTTCGAGTCTGATCGCCGGATCGCGGTGCTGACGCTTGCCTTACGCTGATGACGTCGATGGTCGGCTTCCCGAAAGCCGCATCGGACACATCAAGCGCGGTTCATCGCCGCGCCCGCATCCTTATCGGTAAGGTCATCGTGAAGCCCATTCCTTTTACCGCCGCGGCGAGCGCGGCGTTTTCCCTGTGTCTGTCCGCGTGCGGCGGATCGACTCCGTCGACGTCGGGCGGCGTATACATGGGCCCGGTCGCGAACGCATCGGTGACCGTGCACGAGATCGCGGCCGACGGCACCGTCGCCGACAAGGCTTCCGCCATCGCCACGACCGGCAGCGACGGCACGTTCAAGCTGACGGGCACGCTGCGCTATCCGCTGCTCGTGCGCGTGAAGGGCGGCAGCTTCGAGGAAGAAGCGAACGGCACGGCGACGACGCTCACCGGCGAACTCGCCGCGGTCTATCTGAGCGCGCCCTCGCAGATGGTCGTCTCCGCGTATTCGAACGCGATCGTCGCCGATGCGCGCGCCGCGGGCGGTCTTATCGCGGGCAATATCGCGGCGGCTATGTCGCGCGTGAACGCGTTCGCCGGCGATATCGACGTGCAGCAAACCATGCCGGCACTCGTCGCGGCCGGCACGGCGTCGACGGTCACGGACGGCGCGAAGATGGCGCTCGCCCTCGGCGCGGAGTCCGAAAGCCGCACGGCCGACGGCAGCAGCATCGAGGCGAGCACGCAGGACATCGTCGCGCAGGCGGCCAACGGCGACACGCTGACGTCGTGTCACGCGGGCGCGGGCAACATCGCGGAAGACGGCACGGTGAGCGCGCCGGGCGGCGGCAACTGCTCGATCACGACGGGCGCGGCGACGTATATGTCGAATCCGCGCAACCGCTCGGGCATCACGTCGGTCGCACAGATCGAGCCGGTGATGCCAGGCGCGGTGCAGACCGCGAAGGGCAGCGCGAGCACGTGCGGCGACCGCGTCGCGCTTCTGACCGATAACCTCGCGCTCTTCGATGGCCGCCGAAACGACGTGCAGGCGAAGCTCACCGGCAAGCTGACGAAGACCAACTGGTCGACGCTCAAGACGCCGAGCAGCTGGGGGCCGCTCGCCGGCCAGTACGGCGCGATCCAGGCGCCCGCCGGGTGCGCGGATATCGGCACGTTCCAGCGTGAACTGGTGATCGCGGTCGAGAATTACTGGGTCGATCAGAACATCAACTATTGCCACCACCATATTCCGGGCTGGCTGCCGTTTGACGATTCGTCGGACGCCGATCCGAAATATCGCAACTCGTCCAAGGGCAGCACGTCGGGCGGAAAGACCGATCCGGCGCAGAAGTACGGCATGACGTGCACGGCGCAGCGCAGCGGCGTCGACGGCTCGCAGGTCGTGCAGCGCAAGGGCGAAACGAACGCGGCCGCGCTCGAGCCGGCGCAGATTCAGTGGCACGGCGTCGACTGCTCCGACTTCACCGCGTGGGTCTACAACTTCGCGGGCTTGACCACGGACAATCGCGAAGTCGAAACCGGCATCACGACGCAGGCGTGCATGACGCCCGCGGGCGCCACGACGACGCCGAAATGGGCGGGCGTCAAGCAAATGGGCGTGTTGCTCGACATCAACCACGGCAATTTCGATGCGACGTCGAAGCTGCTGTTGCCGGGCGATCTGCTCTATATCACGCAGGCGCCGAAGAAGGTCAACGGCGTGACGGTGCCCGAAACGGCGACGTCGACGATCGCGTTGTCGCACGTCGTCACGTGGACGGGCAAGACGTGGTCGCAGTTGCGCAACGGGCCGGACGGCTGGCGCTACGATCCGGCGCACATCGGCGAGCCGGGTTCGCGTCTGGGCGGCGATCTAGCGTACATCCTCAACGACGACGACGTCGAGGCCGCGCTGAAGCGTCTCGATCCGTACATGATCATCGACAGCCATTACGCGGGTCCGGCGTATCGCCCGTTCTACGGCTGGTATCGCGGCAGCGTGTCGAACGCGCGACGCATCATCGATGCGGACGCGGCGCGCGCGAACCCCGAACTCGCCGATCTGATCATCGAGCAACGTTCGACGCGCGCGGCCACGACGACCACGCTCGGCCAGATCGTGCTGGCGTCCAATCGCGGTCTCAAGAACGGCTACACGCTGCAGTACACGCAAGGCAGCAACGGCGCGATCGCGGACTGCGAACGCGTGGGCATCGCTAAATAAAGCGGCGTAAAAGCCGTCAAGCAACGGCGCGGCAAGACCACGGACAGTCGCCTCTTCGGCGCACTGCTGGACGTTTTTGGCCGCGCCGCTTCGAATAGGCGAGGACGCCGCCGCGGCCGGGTAGCGTGTGTTCGAGGCCGCCCTCACGAGCGACCCTGTGTACGCGCCAAGCTACGGACATTACTTCCCGTACATGTCGAAATCGAAGTACCGTGCTTCAATCTTGCGATAGGTTCCGTCGCGCAGCATTTCGGCGAGGGCGCCATTCAACGCCTCACGCAGTTCCGGATCCGATTTGCGCACGCCGGCGGCGTCGCCGTCGCCCATGATCTTCGCGTCATAGACCACATCGCCCGCGAATGCGAAACCCTTGCCCGCGGGCGTCGCCAGAAAACCCAGCTTGCCCTGCACGGCATCCATCAGCACCGCATCGACGCGGCCCGCCGTCAGATCGGCATACGCCTGGTCGTAGCTCGGATACGCGACCACTTCGACGCCGGACGATGCCCACTTTTCCCGCGCATAGGTTTCCTGCACCGTGCCTTGTTCGACGGCCACCCGCTTGCCCGCGAGCTTCGACGCGTCGGGCAGCAGATGCGCGCTCTCCTTGGCGATGAGGCGCGTCTGGTTGCGGTACAGCCGGTCCGTGAAATCGATCTGCTCGCGGCGCTTCGCGTTCGCTGCCATCGATGACAGGATCACGTCGAACTTGCGCGCCTGCAGGCCGGGGATCAGGCCGTCGAAGCTGCTTTGCACCCAGACGCACTTCGCCTTGAGTTTCGCGCACAGTGCATTGCCGAGGTCGACGTCGAAGCCCACGACCTGACCGTCCTTCGCGACCGATTCGAACGGCGGATAGGTCGGGTCGACGCCGACGCGGATCGTGCTCCATTCCTTGGCCGATGCCATCGTGCTGACGGCCATCAGGGCGAGCGCGGCGGCGGTCAACATCGTCTTTGCGCGGGTGGTCTTCATTGGGGGCTCCGTGTGTGGGGTGTCGTTTCGTCTGTCGTGGATGGATTCAACTGGGAAATTCGCCGCGTGCGAAGTCGTCGTCGAGCGCGATGGACTCGGCGATTTCATCGACCGTGACCGGCTTGATCGGCGCGCGGATGCGGTAGTAACCGACATCGGCGACCGCGCGCTCCTGCACCTGTGCGATCAGTTCGCCGACCGTCGTGCCGCACCATCGGCCCTGACACGGGCCCATGCCGCAGCGTGAGAATGCCTTCATCTGATTGGGTCCCTGGCAGCCCAACGCCGCGATCGCGCGAATCTCGCCCGCGGTGACTTCCTCGCACCGGCACACGATTACGTCGTCGGCGGGACGGCGCAGCGCGGCGGGCGGCGCGTAGAGCGCATCGAGCAGCGGACGCACGGCGAGATGGCGTTTCATCGCAAGCCGCGCAGGACGGCTGCGTGCATCGCGGGCTGGCGCATCGAGCGCGCCGAGTTCGCGCGCGATATCGAGCGCCGCAAGCGTGCCCGCGTGCGCGGCGGCCTTCGCCCCGCCGATGCCCGCGCCATCGCCCGCGATCCACACGTTCTTCACGCTGCTGCGCCCGCGCGCATCGGTGCGAGGCCGCCAGCAGGCCGACGGCGCATCCCATTCGTGCTCGCAAGCGAGCGCGCGCGACAGTTGCGTCGACGGAATCACGCCCTGATGCAGCAGCACGAGCGACGTGCCGATCGATCGGGACGCGCCTTGTTCATCGACGAAACGCACGCGTTCGGCCCGTCCTTCGCCTTCGATCGAAAAAGCGCCAGCACGGCGATGCACCGGGATGCCCGCGCGCTTGACCGCGCGCATCATGCGCAGACCCTTGAGCAGATAGTCGGCGCCGGCGAGTGCGGGGAGCGCATGAGGCAGCGCGGCGCGCCAGGCATCGCGCGGTGTCGTGTCGATGATGGCCCGCACACGGCGTCCCGCATTCAGCAATTGCGATGCGAACAGCCACAAGAGCGGTCCGCAGCCGGCGAGCACGGCGTCTTGCGAGGGCGCCAATCCGGACGACTTCAGCAGCGTCTGCGCCGCGCCGACGCCCATCACGCCCGGCAAGGTCCAGCCGCGCACGGGCCACGGACGCTCCTGCGCGCCGGTCGCGACGAGCACCGCGCGCGCCGAAACGTCGAGCGTGCCGCCGGGCTCGCCGTCGTGCGCGCGGCGCGTGAGCATGGCGACGGCGCGGCCGTTTCCGGACTCGATCTGCCATACGACGCAGCGCGCGAGATGGGTCGCGCCGCTGGCCTCGAAAGCGTCGATCAGCGCGCGTCCGGCGAGATAGTCGTCGCCGAGCACGGATGCATCCGCGAGCGGAGACCGCGACGCGTTGCGATAGATCTGTCCGCCGGGCGCTTCGCCTTCGTCCGCGACTAACACCTCGAGGCCCGCGCGGCGCGCGACGATCGCCGCCGACATGCCCGCAGGCCCGGCGCCGATGATCAGCAGATCGCACTTCGACTGTGCCGGATGCCGTGTCATGCGAGTCTCGCCTTGCCGGGCATCGGACGCACACGCATGCCTTCGCGCACGCGCGTCATGCACGCCTGCACGTTCGGCACGCCGTCGATTTCGACCAGACAGTCGAAGCACACGCCCATCATGCAGAACGGTCCGCGCGGTGCGCCGCTGACCGGCGTGTTCCGGCACGCCAGCGTGCCGCTTTCCAGCAGCGCCGCCGCGACCGTGTAATGCGTCGGCACCTGCCGATGCGCGCCGTCGATGTCGATGCACACCAGCGGCGTCGACAGCGTGGCGAGGGATTCGAAGTGCGTGGGCATGTCTAATTCGAAAAGCGCGTGGCGACGAAAGGATGAAGAATCGCGGGCCGTGCGCCGCCCGCGATCCACGGTGCGATGACGTCCGCGTGCGCGGCGGCGAGCGTCACGCCGCTATGACAAATGGCGAGGAACGCGCCGGGATGCGCCGCCGATTCCTCGTAGACCGGCAGTCCGTCCGGCGTCATGATGCGCAACGCGCCCCATGCCCGCACGATGCGCGCATGCGCGAGTGCCGGAAACGCGGTGCGTGCGCGCCGGGCGATATCGGCCATGACGGCGCGTGTCTGGCCGTCGTCGAAGCCGACCTGCTCGGCGGAGTCGCCGAGGAGCACGGAGCCTTCGCGCGTCTGCCGCACGACCAGCGTCGGATAGTCGAGAAACGGCGCGAGCCGCTCGGTCACCATGATCTGACCGCGCAGAGGCGTGATCGGCGCGTTCATGCCGACCATCGGCGCGAGGCGCTTGTTGTCGAGACCCGCGGCGAGCACGACGCGTCCGGCTTGCAGCATGCCGTGCGTCGTGTCGATCTCGAAGCGGCCCGCGCGAGGGCGAATCTCGCGCACCTCGCTATGCGGAAGATACGTGCCGCCGTGCGACGCAAAGGCCTGCTGCATGGCGCGCAGCGTGTAGAGCGGGCTCGCGTGGCCATCGTGCGGCGAATAGAGCGCGCCCGCAAGTTCGTCCGATGCCGAAGGCACACGCGCCTTGAGCGCGTCGATGTCGAGCACTTCGTAGTCGAGCGATGCGTCCTGCGCATGAATCGATTGGAGCAGCTGCCGGCCGGATTCGAGCTGCTCGGCCGTCTCGCACAACTCTATGCCGCCGGGCCGTTCGAATCCGGCGTCGATGCCCGTTTCGCGCTTCAATTGCGCGGCGAAAGCGCTCCAGCGCTCCGACGACTCGCGCGACCATTGCGCATACGGCAGGCATCGTCCGCCTTTGCCCTGCACCCAGACAAGGCCGAAATTGCCGCGCGCCGCGCGATGCGCGGAGTCGGCTCCGTCGCACACGGCAACGCGCTGGCCCGCACGCGCGAGCCCGTAGGCGATCGCCATGCCGACGAGTCCGCCGCCCGCGACCACGAGATCGAACCGGCGGCATGTGTTATGGGCGAGATCGACGTGCATGAATTGCGCTTTGTGCCTGCATTGATGTATCGAGACGCAACTTTCGGCGGCTAAAAAACGCCCGTCAAATGCCGAATGATCGGTCATCTATAATTCAATGTTATGGAAATGTCCGAGCTCAAAATCCGGCAGATCGAAGCGTTTCGCGCGGTCATGCTTCGACACACCGTCACGCGCGCCGCCGAGTCGCTGCATATCTCGCAGCCCGCGGTGAGCCGTCTTATCGCCGATCTCGAAAGCCGCGTCGGCTTCGTGCTGTTCGAACGGCAGCAGGGGAGGCTTGCGCCCACGGCCGAAGCGCGCGTGCTGTTCGAGGAAGTGGAGCGCGCGTTCGTCGGACTGGACCGGATCACGCAGGCGGCCCACCAGATTCGCGCGATGCGACGCGGTTCGCTGCGCGTGGCAGGGTCGCCCGCCGTCGCGCTCGATCTGCTGCCGGCGGTGATCGCGCGTTTCGTCGAGCAGCATCCGGGCATCGACGTGAGTCTGCTCGCGCACAGTGCGACGACGGTGGTCGACAAGGTTGCATCCGGCCAGTGCGACGTGGGCCTGACCGCCGAGGCTATCCCGCATCCGGCCGTGAAGAGCGAGCGGCTTCCGAACGCGGTGATGCGATGTATCGTGCCGCGCGGGCATCGCCTGGCGCGCCGTGCATCGTTGAGTCCCGACGACCTGCGCGGCGAGCCCTTCGTTTCGTTTCCGCACAGCTTCGACGCCCGCGCCGCGATCGACCGCGTCTTCGTGGAAGCGGGCGTGACACGCAATCTCGTGATCGAGGCGCAGTTATCGCAAGCGATCGTGGCGCTGGTCGCCAATCGAGCGGGAGTCGCGCTCATCGACCCGGTGACGGCGGCCTACGCACGGCAACGTGTGGCGGTGAAGCGTTTCGCGCCTGCCGTGCACGATCATTTTTATATCGTGACGAATGCCTCCCGGCCCGTTCCCGTTGTGGCCGACGCGTTTTGCGACGCCGTGCGGGAGGCCTTCGGACGGGTTGTTGCTGAGGTCTGACTTCATGCGGAACTCGCCCCGGTTTCATCCGTGATGGATGTCGAGGCCAGCGCACGCTCGTCACCGTGCAGCGACTGCCGCATCAGCCGCCAAGACGTCCGTAGCGAATCGAAACGTCAAGAATCTTAACGGTCCGCCGTTCCAACGTCTTGCAAAATCGCCCGAAGCCCCGCCCGACGGGGCTTCGGCCCATATGGCCCGGACCTTGCCTTATTGGCGGCTACACAACCCGGAGCCGCACATGATCGAACGAGGCCGAGCCGCCACGCTCACCCACACCGTCACATCCGCGGATCTCGCATCCGCCCACGCGCGCGACGCGGACGAGCGCTACCCCGACGTGCTGTCCACGCCCGCGCTCCTGTCGCTGATCGAGCGCGCTTCTGCCGATGTGCTGCGCGACGCCATCGGCGACGGGCAACTGTCCGTCGGCGTGACGACGCATCTCAACCATCTCGCGCCGACGCCGCTCGGCGCCGAAGTATCCGCGACCGCGACCTTCCGCGACATCGACGGCGCGCTGTACTGGTTCGACATCGTCGCCACCGATGCGGGCGGGCCGATCGGCACCGCGAGCCACGCGCGGGCGATCGTCGAGCGGTCCGCGATCGAAGCACGCGCCGCCAAACGCCGCCGCGCCGAATAACGCCAACACGACAAAGGACCACACATGAACGTAGCAGTTCACTCGCCGGCGCACGGCGTCTACTTCGACGAAGCGTTCGAGACGCTCCCGCTCGACGAAGTGCGGCGTCATCAGGATGCGTTATGGGCGTCTCACTGGCCGTATCTGCGCGCGATGTCCGCGTTCTATCGCACGAAGCTCGAGCGCTGGGCCGGCCGCGACGACATCACGCTCGACACGCTGCAGGACATGCCCTTCACCGAGAAGGACGACTTGCGCGTAAGCCAGGAGAACGCGTCGCCGTATGGCGATTACGTCGCGTGCACGGAGAGCGGCATCGCGCGGCTGCATCGTACGTCGGGGACGACGGGACGGCCGCTGATCCTCGCCAACAGCGCGCGCGATGCCGCGGATATCGCCCGCGTCGGCGCGCGCTCGATGTGGGCGGCGGGACTGCGCCCGGAGCATCGCGTCGTGCACTGCCTCAACTACTGCATGTGGACGGGCGGCTTCACCGATCACACGATTCTCGAAGCCGCCGGCGCGACCGTCGTGCCGTTCGGCGTCGGCAACACGCGGCTTCTGATCGATTCGATCCTGAATCTCGGCATCGACGCGATTTCGTGCACGCCGTCTTATCCGGCGCTGATCGAGCAGGTGCTGCACGAGACCGGCGGCCCCGCGCCGCGCGATCTCGGGCTGAAGCTCGGGCTTTTCGGCGGCGAGGCCGGTCTCGACAATCCGGAGTTGCGCGCCGCGATGGAGGAGAAGTGGGGCTTCGCGGTGCGCAATGCGAACTTCGGCCTTTCGGAAGTGCTGAGCATTCTCGGCGGGCAAACGGACTGGACGACCGATCTGCTGTATCACGCGGCGGACGTGGTGTTCGCCGAGATCATCGATCCGCACACGCTCGCGCGTCTGCCGATCGAAGCCGGCACGACGGGCGAACTCGTCTGCACGCATCTGCGCAAGCAGTGCCAGCCGCTCGTGCGTTATCGCACGCGCGACGTCGTCACGGTGACGGCCACCGACGCCGGCCCCGATGGCCGCAGCGCCTGGCGCTTTCGCGTGACGGGCCGCACCGACGACATGTTCAACGTGCGTGGCGTCAACGTGTTCCCGGGCGCGGTGCGGCTCGCGGTCGAGGCGTTGCCGCAATGGGCGTCGGGCATGTTTCGCATCGTGCTGAAAGGGCCGGGGCCATACGACCGCATCGCGATGACGGTCGAGGCCGCGAACGGCTTGCCCGTCGCACGCTGGAACGATGCCGCCGCGCGCATCGAGGCGGCCGTGCGCGAACGCATCGGCGCGAGCGCGGCTGTGACCATCGTCCCGTTCGAGCACTTTCCGCGCACCGAAGGCAAGACACGCTGGATCGACAGGGAGCCCGCATGAGCTACGTCAGGACACGCACGGAAGGACCGCTTCGGGTGGTGACGCTCGACCGCCCGGAGCGCATGAACGCGATCGGCGGCGCGCTGCTCGACGATCTGCACGAGGCGCTGCAAGAAGCGAACGACGACGCCTCGTGCCGCGTCATCGTGCTGACGGGCGCGGGCCGCGCGTTCTGCGCGGGCGACGATCTCAAGGAGTTCGGCGAGCAGAGCGCGACTGACGCAAGCATTCGTCTGCATATCGAGCGCATTCAGCGCATCACGCGCGATCTGATGTTCAACGCGAAGCCCGTCGTCGGCGCGGTGCATGGCTTTGCCGTCGGCGGCGGCTTCGAATGGATGCTCAATTGCGACATGGTCGTGGCGTCCGACGATCTCGTCGCGTTCTTTCCGGAGATGGCGTGGGGCCAGTTCGTCACGGGCGGCGTCACGCATTTGCTGCCGCAGGCGCTCGGCTATCAACGCGCAATGGAATTGTGGCTGCTCGGCGAGCGGCAAAGCGCGCAATCGCTGATGTCGATGGGACTCGTCAATCGCGTCGTGCCACGCGACGCCATGCTCGATACGTCGATCGCGCTGGCCTCGCGCATCGCGGAGCAATCGCCGGGATCCATCGCGCGGCTGAAGCGCCTCGTCACCACGCAATTGAGCGAATCGCTCGCACGGAGTCTCGAACTCGAGTTCGACGCGACGATCGACGCCTTCGCCGATCCCGACGCCGCCGAACGCGTCAAGCAGTTCGCCACGAGGAAGGAGCGCGCGCAATGAACCCCAAAGCCCTGACGTTCGATTACTTCGGCACGCTCGTCGATGTGGATCGCGGCGGCACGCTCGGCATCGCGGAAGTGTTGCGGCGTCTGTCGATCGAGACCGGCGACGCGATGTTCGACATCTATCTCGACTGGGATATTCGCAATGTGCGGCTGTATCGCGGGCAGGCGTATGCGCGTTACCGCGACGTGGCGGGCGAGGCGCTCGCCGCCGTGCTCGATGCGCGCTGGCCCGGCGCGCGCAAGGGCCACGCGCTGGACGAGCTGACCGACCTGTTTCTCGCGCATCTCGTCGAGGCGTCGCCCGCGCATGAGGACGCCGAGCCGTTTCTCGACTGGGCGGCGTCGCGCTATCCGCTGATGCCGATCACCAACATGGACAGCGACCTGTGGCGGCGCACGCAGCTCACCCGCTACTTCGAGCATGTGACGACGGCCGAGATGGCGCAGGCGTACAAGCCGTCCGAGGCGATCTTCAGGCTGGCGCTCGACCGCCTCGCGCTGCCGGCGCATGACGTGTTGCACTGCTCGCTCGCGAGCTGGGCCGACATCGACGGCGCGAAGCCGCTCGGCATGGCGGTCGCATGGATCAATCGCGGCGCGGACACGCTCGGCGCGTGGCAGCCGCGCCCGGATTTCGAGTTCGACACCTTGTCGCCGGTACGGGACCTTCTTGAGAATCTGACACTCACTGCGACGGGAGAACCACGATGAAACCGATGAAGACGGCAATCACGTTCATTGCATGCGCGGCGATGCTATGCGGCGCGGCGCATGCGCAGGAAGTCGTGAAGATCGGCGTGGCCGGCCCGCTGACCGGCAGTGCGGCGTCGAGCGGCAAGGACGACGAGCGGGGCGTGCGGCTCGCCATCGACGAATTGAACGCGAAGGGCTTCGCAATCGCCGGCAAGCCGGTGAAATTCGAGCTGATTTCGATGGACGATCAGGGCGATCCGAAGGTCGGCGTGAACGTCGCTCAGAAGCTCGTCGACGATGGCGTGTCGGCGGTCATCGGCCATTACAACTCGGGCGTGAGCATTCCGGCGGCGCGCATTTACAACGACGCCAAAGTCGTGATGATGACGGGCGCCTCTTCGAACCCGGATCTCACGCATCTCGGCTATCCGTACGTGTTCCGCCTCGCCACCAACGACAACGTGATGGGCGGGCGCATGGCGGTCTATGCGTCGAAGGTGCTGGGCGCGCAACGCGCCGCCGTCATCGACGACCGCACCGCCTACGGCACGGGCGTCGCGGACGTGTTCATCAAGACAGCGCAGAAGGAAGGCTTGCAGATCGTCGCGCGCGAGTACAGCACCGACAAGGCGACCGACTTCAAGGCCATTCTCACGCAGATCAAATCGCGCAATCCGCAGGTCGTGTTCTACGGCGGCTATTACGCGCAGGCCGCGACGCTCGCGCGGCAAATGAGCGAGCTCGGCCTGAGCGCGACGCTCGTCGGCGGCGACGGCATCTGTTCGCCCGAATTCGACAAGCTCTCGGCGGGCGTCGCGGACAAGCGCATGTTCTGCGCGCAAGGCGGCGCGCCGCTCGACACGCTGCCCGAGGGCAAGACCTTCCGCGCGAAGTTCAGGAATGCGTTCAGCGCCGATGTCGATACCTACGCGCCCGCGTTCTATGCGGCGACGCTCGTCGTCGCGGATGCGATGCGCAAGGCGGGATCGGCGAAACCGGAGGTATTCGTGAAGGCGCTGCGCGATCAGTCGTTCGACAGCATTCTGGGCCCCGTCAAGTTCGATTCCAACGGCGACTGGATCGATGCGCCTGTCACGGTGTACCGGCTGAACAGCGGGGCGCTCACGGCGATCGCACAGAAGGACTGAGCGCGCGATGCCGCGATGCGCGGGGCGGCGGGATTTTGTCCTGTTACATTCGAAGCCGTTGACCCACCGCATCGCAGGTAGATATGGCCACCGTCGCGCTCGATCCCAGCATCGCCACACTCGAGAGCGCGCTCGCGTCGCCCAGATGGCGCGATGCGCGCCGCCTGGCCGCGCGCGAGGCCGGCGCGTGCATCTTCACGCTCGATCGCAGTGGCCATGTGCTCGAACCGCTCGCGCACATTGGCGACGCCGCGCTCGATGCCTTCCTCGCGCGCTGTCCTTCGGCGGGGCTCGCCGCGCTCGCCGAAGCCGCCACCGTTTCATCGGACGGCCGCTGCGTGACGCTGGCGCTGCAGGACGCCGATGCATCGATCGCGCAGGCGTTCGCGCTGCGTGTCGATGCGCATGGCCGCCGGGTTTTTCTCGTCGCGTTGCGCTGGCGGAAGGCGGCGGATGAAGCGGCGAATGAAGCGACGAATGAAGCGACCCCCGCGCCCTGGATCACGCTGCTCGGCGCGACGCTCGACGTGCTGCTGCAAAGCGCGTTCGACCTGGCCGCCTACGACACGCTCGTTGAGGAACAGCGCGCGATCATCGATCATATCGGCGATGGGCTGATGGTCATCGGACAGGGCCAAGTGTTGCGCCACGTCAATTCGGTCGCGGGACGCATTCTGGGCATCGATCCGCGGACGAGCATCGGCAAGACGCTCAACGAAGTGATCGATTTCGAGCCGATCGTCGGGCCGATCTATCGGACAGGTGTGGGTTACGTCGATCGCGAGCTCATCATCGATTCGCCCGCGCGCCACTTGCACCTGCTCGATACCGCTATCCCGATCAAGAATCGTTGCGGCGAAGTCGTGTCGGTGGTGAACACGTTTCGCGAGATGCGGCGCGTGCGCAAGATGGCGGGGCGCTACGCGGGCAATCACGCGCGCTTTACCTTCGACAACGTGATCGGCTCCAACGCGGGCCTCAAGCGCGCGGTCGATGCAGCGAAGAAGGCGGCGCGCGGCGCGTCGAACGTGTTGTTGTCCGGCGAAAGCGGCGTCGGCAAGGAAGTGTTCGCGCAGGCGATCCACAATGCGAGCGCGCGCGCCGCGCTGCCGTTCATCGCGATCAATTGCGCGGCGCTGCCCCATGCGCTGATCGAAAGCGAGCTCTTCGGCCACGCGCCCGGCAGCTTTACCGGGGCGGCGCGGGAAGGCCGTCCGGGCAAGTTCGAATCGGCGGACGGCGGCACGGTGTTCCTCGACGAAATCTCGGAGTTGCCCATCGACGTGCAGGCGAAACTCTTGCGCGTGCTGCAGGAGCGCGAAGTCACGCGCATCGGCGACACGCGCGGCATTCCCGTCGACGTGCGCATCATCTGCGCGAGCAATCGCGATCTCGCTTCGATGGTGCTCGCGAAGACGTTTCGCGAGGATCTGTACTATCGCTGCAACGTCATCGAGATTATGATCGCGCCGCTGCGCGAGCGTCGCGAGGACATTCGCGCGATGGCCGCGTTCTTCCTCGATCGATATTGCGCGCGCATGCGCAAGCCGAGGCCCGAGATCGCGGAGCGGGCACTGCGGCAACTCGAAGCGCATGACTGGCCGGGCAATGTGCGCGAAATCGAGAATCTCGTCGAGAAGATCGTCAACTTCAACGAAGGCGAGCCTGTCGCGGATGTATCGGCGTTTTTGGGCGGCGCATCGGTTTCGCCGGCGCGCGATGGGTCGGCCGAGCATCATGGCGAGCCGGTGTCGCTGAAGGAGGCGGAGCGCCTCGCCATCGAAAGTGCGTTGAAGGCGTGCCACCTCAATGTGACGCATTGCGCGAAGCTCCTGCAAGTGTCGAAGCCCGCGCTCTACGCAAAGATGAAGCGGCACGGCATTCGCGTCGAACGGTCGATTCGTCAACTGGACTGAGCGAGCGGGCTTTTCACGGCAATCAAATGGTGCGCTGCGATTGCCCCTCTGCCAGATCGGCCGCGAAGTCGCGATAGGCGTGCAGGGGACGGCCCAAAATGCCGACAAGGCGCTCGGCATCGCCGAGTTCGGGCACCATCCCGTCGCTGACGTAACGCTCGGCCATCAGGCGCATCTCGTACGCCATCCACTTTGGCATGAAGCTCGCCAGATTCTGCTCGAAGCCAGTCGGGTCGTCGCCACCGTAGCCAACGGGACGACCGAGCACGTCGGTCCAGATGGCGGCGAGTTGGGGGCCGGTCAGCGTGTCAGGCCCGACAAGGTTGATGACCTCCAGTGGAAGGTGAGCGGCCGCCTCGTCCCGACGGATCAGTTCGAGGGCCGCGACCTCCGCAATGTCGCGGGTGTTCACCATTGCGACGCCCTTCGTTCCGATAGGCATCGGGTAGACGCCGTGCTCGATGACCACGTCCTTGATCATCAGTTCGTTATCCATGAAGTACGCGGGCCGCAGGATAGTGGCGCTGAAGCCCATCGCCTCGATCATATGCTCCGCACCGGACTTGACGGCGAAATGCGGCACATTGACGAAGCGCTCTGCGTGCATCACCGACAGATACACGACGCGTTCGACGCCGGACTCGCGGGCGATATTCAGCGCGATCAGCGCCTGCGTGAATTCATCGCCCGAGACCGCGTTGAGCAAGAACAATGTGCGCACGCCGGCGAACGCGCGGCGAAGTGAGTCGATGTCGAGCATTTCGCCCTGCACGACACTCACGGCGCTGGGAAAGTCGGCCTTCGACGGATCCCGCACGAGTACGCGCACGTCGGCATTGCGACGCACGAGCTGGTCGACGACCTGGCGGCCGACACGGCCGGTGGCGCCGGTAACGAGAATAGTCATGGTGTTGCTCCTTGAGCGTGGTTGGGATGGCTCAAAGGTACGTGATCCAAATCTGGTCCGGAAGATGCTATAAAGAGACGACGTGTCTCACCAATGGAACGCTGGAATAGCGCGAATGGATCTTCTTGCACTTGCTGATTTCAACCTCGTCGCTCGTTACGGAAGCTTCGGCGAGGCGGCTCGCGCCGCGGGTCGTCCGAAGGCGACGCTTTCGCGAAGGGTGAGCGAACTCGAAAGCGACCTTCAAATCCGGCTTCTCGAACGGGGACCGCGAGGCGTAAAGCTCACGCAGGAAGGACTGGCACTCTATGAGCGCACCGGTGCGCTTCTCGCCGAGCTCAGCGCCAGTGCCGCAGCGATAGCATCGAGCAGCGAGCAGCCTCGCGGCCGCTTGCGAATCAGCGCACCCGCGCTTTTCTCGCAAATCGCCATGGGAAAACTGGTCGCCTCGTTCGCGCTGAAGTGGCCGGAGGTTCGATTGGAAGTCACGACGGAAGATCGCCCGGTCGACATGATCGAAGAAGGTTATGACCTGGTTATACGGGTCAACCCGGCTCCCGACGAGAATCTGGTTGGACGGATCATCCTGCACGACCGGCTCGTCGTCGTGGCGAAGCCCGGACTGGAGCCGCCCGAGGGAAAAGCGCGCGTGCCGGCAGTCATCCGTGGAGCGGCCGATCAAACGTCGTTCTGGGATGTCACCGGCGCCGAGGGGAGAAAGCGCATATTCGTCGAGCCATTCGCCAGACTGTCATCGCTCGTCATGGTGCGCGACACGGTCCGGCTTGGCGTTGGGATCGCGTGCCTGCCGCTGTCGCTCGTCAGCCGCGATATCGCCGCCGGTCGACTTTCACAGTGGGGCCAGCTGGACGGGTCCGACATCGCGCTGTGGGCGCTTTACCCTTCAAGGCGCTTTCTGAGCGCGCGCGTGTCCGCTTTCCTGAATCACCTCAAAGCATCGTTTCCCTCCGGCGCTCCGGAGGAATTGGCGGCGTTGATCGACGGGTAGGAGCGTCAGCCGATGCGCTGATACGAGGGTCTCGCCGTTGCGTTCGTCTTCGAGCCGGCCGCAACAAGCTGCGCTGCGGTGAATCGCGCTCGGACGCTTCGCCCTCAAGCCTTTGCCCACGCTGCCGATAACAAACGCATGGTGGCGTCAGCGACGCAAGTGGATGATTATCGGTGCCGGACGACGGCGCGGCAGGATAGGAGTATGTCGGGGTTGCCCAACACATCGCGGGAGATTACGGAAGGCGCAACGATCGGCGTGGCTATCGTGGGCCGCGATGCGCGCGGCGGTCTGATCGTCAGCACCTGCAACGACGCGTTCATGCGCATGACGGACGCCTCGCGAGCGGACACGCCCGCACTTCCCCTCGCGGTCGATGCCATGATGCCGGCCGAGGCGCATCCGATCCTCATCGAAAAGTTGAAGGCGTGCTTCGACGGCCAGACGCACACGCATCGATTCATCGACGGCGCGCGTTCGTGGCGTCTCACGCTCGAACCGCTCAGGGGGCCGGGCGCGCTTGAAGCCGTGCACGAAGTCATGATTTCGTGCATCGACGATACGCCGAAGAAGCCGCTCCCGCGCGAAGTCGAATTCGACGCGTCGCGCTTTCGCGCGGTCGTGGACTCGGCGTACGACGCGATCGTGAGCATCGACGAGCGGCACGAGATCACGCTGTTCAATCGGGCCGCCGAAAATCTGTTCGGCTACACATCGGCAGAAGCGCTCGGGAGGCGCATCGAGATGTTGCTGCCGGAGCGCGCGCGTGCGCATCACGCGGACAACGTGCGGCAGTTCGCGAATTCGCCGATGACGAACCTGCGCGCGATGACCGCGCCGCGCATGGACGAAAGCAACAGCGTTTTCGGGCGGCATCGCGACGGCACCATCATTCCGGTGGAAATCGCCATCTCCAAGATCGACGTGGGCGGCGTGGTCGAGTTCACCGCGGTCATTCGCGACATCACCGAGCGCGCGCGGCTCATGGAACTGCTGAAGCAACAGGCCGTCACCGATGCGCTCACCGGTCTGCCGAACCGACGCGAGTTCATCGACTTCGTCGAAAAGCTGCTCGCGACCGACGAGATCCTGTCCGTCTTCATTCTCGACATCGATTTCTTCAAGGCGATCAACGATAACTACGGCCACGATATCGGCGATGAAGTGCTGCGCGTGCTCGCGAATGTCGGAAAGTCGATCCCGCTCGAATCCATGCTGTTCGCGCGCTGGGGCGGCGAGGAGTTCGTCGCGGCGCTGCCGGGCGCGGACGCGAGTGCCGCGCCGCGGATCGCGGACGCCTTGCGCCAGCGTCTGGAGCGGCAGGATGTCGAGCATGTCTGGCGCGTCAAGGCGATTCCTTTCACCGTGAGCATCGGCGTGGTGACACGCGAGCCCGGCGAGCGCGACGTGGATGCGCTCATGCGCCGCGCGGACCGGGCGTTGTATCACGCGAAGGCGGCGGGGCGTAACCGTGTAGAGGTCAGATGAACGCGGGCAGAAGCCCGGCCTGCACGAAGCGCGGGACCGCGCTCAATCCGTGAACAACGCCTTGCGGATGATCGCGTGCACGCCCCAGTTGCCATCGACGACTTGCGTGACGCCGAAGTCCACCGCCACCGACATCAGCGAGATGGCTTCGTCTTCGGTGAGTCCCTTGGTGGACATCAGAAACCGCCGCGTCTTGATGAAGGCATCGCGCATGGCCTGATCCAGCGTGGACTTCTGATAGACCTCGCTTTGCGCGCTGGTGCCGAACTCGGCCAGATAGTCGGGATGGCTGAAGCCGTGCAGCACCCATTCATCGGCGGTTTCGACGAGCGGATACGTGAGGTCCGCGAACGACTGCGAGGCAAGCGTGTGCTTCTTGTGCAGGATCAGTTCGAAGTCGCCGGTGAGCGAGCATTCGATGGCCGTGCCGCACAACTCGGAATCGCCTTGCGACGCGTGCGGGTCGCCGATCGACAAGAGCGCCCCGGCCACGCCGACCGGCAGAAACACGCTCGCACCGGGACCGACGCGCCAGTTGTCGAGATTGCCGCCGAAGGCCGAAGGCGGAATCGAATCGATCAGACCGTTCTGCTGCGGCGCCACGCCGATCACGCCGAAGTGCGGTCGCACGGGAATGGTCACGTTCTTCAGCACGTCGTGATTCTCGACGACGCTCGCGTGATCCACCGGCACGCCCGGATAATCGATGATCGGATGCAGCACGCCGAAAGGATCGCGCTGCGGCGTCCAGCGGTAGTTGTAGACGGCGCGCGCATAGGCGCTGTCGTCGCGCGCTTCGTCCGTGTGGATCTCGTAGATGGTCACGACTTCGCGCGGCTTCGGTTCGGTGAGCAGCTCGCGATAATGAAAGCCCCACCACGCCGCGACGTTGCTGCCGAACGCGCGGCCGTGGAACTTCGGGTTCCGGCAGCGGCGAGGATGAATATCGACGATGCGCACTTCCAGGACATCGCCCGGTTCCGCGCCTGTCACCGCAATCGGCCCGGTGCAGATATGCACGCCGAAGCCTTCGCCCGCGCCGCGTCCATAGATGGAGGCGTTCATCGGGCCCGCGCCGCGACGGTCCACGTTCTTGCGTTCGGCTGTCCAGTGGAACACGCTCTCCGCGCCGGGATCGCCCGCGATCATGCGGTCCCAGTCATCCGACGCATGCTGCGTGAGCGCTTCGACCGTCACCGTATCGCCGCTCGCGACTTCGAGCACGGGCTTGAGATCGTGGCTGAAATAGCCCCAGTGCACCGTGTTCGCCGTTGCGCGCAGCAAATGATGCCGCGGCCTGCCGCCCGTCCGCGCGGGCCGCGCTTGCACGGCATCGCTTTCGTCGCGCACGGCGACGAGCGTGTCGCCCGTCTCTTCACTGCGCGCCTGCGCGATCAGACTCGCGGCGTTCACCGGCAGCCCGCGCGATAGCGAATGCACGAGATGGCGCGCGAGTTCCAGGTTCGCTTCGTGCCGGAACGTGCGCGGCGATGCGCCATAACGCTCGCGGAACACGCGGCTGAAGTGGGCCGGATCGTTGAAGCCCCAGCGAAAGCAGATGTCGGATATGGAGACTTTCTCCGAGAGCGGATCGGCCAGTTCCGCGCGGCAGCGTTCGAGGCGGCGCGAGCGCACATACGTCGAGAAACTCTGTCCGGCGAGTTCGAACAGCTTCTGCACGTAACGCGGCGACACGCGTTCGTCTTTGGCGAGCGAGGCCACGCTCAGGGTCGAATCGGCGAGATGCGTTTCGATGAAGCGGCACAGTCGCGCGAACAACGCCGACTGCGGCGGCGTCAGCCCGTTGAACGAACCTTTGCGTTCCTGTCCGGCGAGACAGGCCACGAGCATTTCGGCGAGCGCGAGTTCGGTGGGACGCAACTCCTCCGCGCTCAGCGTTTCGAGGCTTTCCACGACCGAACGCAGAAAGCCCGAGAAGATGTGGCCGATGCCCGTCGCGCCCGGCAACAAGGCCACGCGCAGCGAGAGCGGCGAAATGAGACGCGCGTTGATGGCGCTCCTGGGCGCCCGCACGATGAACGCGCGAAAGCGTCCCGCGAAAACCAGCGACGCGCTCTGGCCCGGCGCGGCATAGACGATGTCATGCGGGCTCACGCGCTCGCGCAGACCATCGGCGACGAGCGTGGCGTCGCCATCGATCAGCAGCGCGAGCATGAGACTGTCCGCGTGATCCGCGCTCATCTGCAGCGTCTGCGCGGCCGAGGCGATGGTCGTGAACTCGATCCCGCCCGCCGATACGCGCGATGTCAGCGTGCCGTGCAAACCGCGTTCGCCGCCTTCGATCTTGCCGCGCCATCCGAGACGTGCGAGCGCCGCGTTCCATTCATGCCGGCGCTCGAACTCGGGATACGACTCGGTGGTGAAGCGCGACAGGTTCAACGAAAACTCCACGATAGGCGAAGCAGCAAGCGCTTTTCAAAAGCAACCTTCGCGCCATCGCGATGCTTACGGCGGCGGGTGCATCGCGTATCGAAGACAGTGCATACATGCGCCATCGCGGCGCACGTCTGCACTTGCGCGCATCACCCGACGCGCGGCCTCATGCGTTCTTGGACGAGCGTGCACGCCAATACCAGCAGTTGTGCGCAGCCAGTCAAGTTCGCGGGATTTCGGTCGCCTACGCTCTGGGCATCGCAAGTCAATCGTCATCAGCCGTCAGGAGCGTATCGATGCAAAGGAATCTCGTGGGCCGTTTATCTCGCGCAGGACTTGGCGCGCTGTGCGCGGTGTTGTTCGCCTTCGCGGGACAGGCGCACGCCGCCGCGCCCGCCGAATGCAGCGCGTTGCAGGCGAAGTACCCGCAGTTCAAGGGCAAGACACTCACCAATGCGATCAATCCGCATACGCCGGGCTATGAAGCGCTCGACCCGAACGATCCGAGCAAGTACATCGGCTTCGATATCGATCTGGGCGAGTTGATCGCGCAATGCCTCGGCTTCACGATGGCCTACAAGCCCGTGACCTTCGCCGCGCTGCTCACGACCTTGCAGAGCGGTCAGGCCGATATCGTCATCTCCGATATCTACGCGACCGAGGAGCGCGCCAAGGCCGCCGACTTCATCACGTACTCGAAGGTGTTCGACGGCGTACTCGTCGCCAAGGGCAATCCGAAGAAGATCACCGGCATCAACACGTCGATGTGCGGCACGACCGCCGCCGAAAACACGGGCTATGTGGAAGTGCCGCTGATTCAGGCACTGGCGCCGCAATGCAAGGCGGCCGGCAAGCCCGAAGCCACCGTGCAGCTCTACGACAACAACGCCAACTGCATCCAGGCCATTCTCGCGGGCCGCGCGGATACGTACATCAACGACGTGAACACGGTCGACCAGGCGGTGAAGGCGTATCCGGACAAGCTGGAGAAAGCGACCGCCGTGACCTTGCCGTACTTCGTGGGCATCGGCGTGCCGAAGGACAAGCCCGATTTCCGCGATGCCGTGATGGCCGCGCTCGTCGCCATTCAGAAGAGCGGCGCGCAGTCCGAACTGCTGAAGAAGTGGGGCCTCGGCGTCGAGAATCTCGCGACGCCGCAACTCGTCGTTGCCAAGTAAGCGCGGAAGCATCGGCATATGGACCTGTTCCTTCACTATCTCGGCCTGCCTTATCTGCTCGACGGCATCCGCTTCACGATCACCGTCACCTTGCTCGGACTCGCGGGCGGGCTCGTGCTGGGACTCGTCCTTGCCGCCATGCAACTGAGCCGAATCGGACCGCTCGCGGCCATCGCGCGCGGCTATACGGTGATTTTTCGCGGCACGCCGCTGATTCTGCAACTCGTGTTCGCCTACGACGCCCTGCCGCATATCGGCATCAAGCTGAGCGCCATCGGCGCGGCGGGCCTCGCGCTCGCCGCGAACGAAGCGCCGTTCATCGCGGAGATATTCCGCTCCGGCGTGCTCGGCGTGGATCGCGGACAGACGCTCGCGGGGCAGGCGCTCGGCATGACGCCTTCCGTGCTGATGCGCCGGATCATCGCGCCGCAGGCCCTTCGCTCGATGATTCCCGCGCTCGGAAACGAAACCGTCAGCGCGTTGAAGAACTCTTCGCTGGCTTCGGTCATCTCGGTGGGCGAGCTGACCTTGCGCAGCACGCAGCTTGCTTCGTCGACGTTCGACTTCTTTTCGATCTTCTTTGCGTCGGGTCTCTTGTATTTGTGTCTGACGGGCGCGATCGCCGCCATTCAGCTGATGATCGAACGCGCGCTCGATCTGGACCGCGCCAGCTCGCGCGGCGGCTTCTGGGGACGACGCCGGAGCACGCCCGTATCGACGAAGCCCGCAGGCCCGACCGATCTGCCGCCGGTCTTCGTCCCGGCTCGCGTGACACCCGGCGACCGCG
The DNA here is from genome assembly GCF_023630765.1 of Caballeronia sp. ATUFL_F2_KS9A. NCBI lineage: Bacteria > Pseudomonadati > Pseudomonadota > Betaproteobacteria > Burkholderiales > Burkholderiaceae > Caballeronia > Caballeronia sp. ATUFL_F2_KS9A. The sequence goes on from NZ_JALQEK010000056.1 coordinate 78,941, forward strand.
CACGCCGCTACGACGCGCTGTCTCGCAACGGCACCGCCGTGCAGATCAATGGCGTACACAAGCGCTACGGCGAGCAGCCGGTGCTCAATGGCTTCGATCTCGACATCCGCTCGGGCGAAGTCGTCGCGTTGCTCGGACCGAGCGGCTCGGGCAAGAGCACGCTGCTTCGCTGCATCAATCATCTGGAACAGTGGGAACAAGGCGAGATACGCGTGGGCGGACGGCGCCTGGGCTTTCGTGACGACGGGCGGCGCATGAATCCGCGCGAGCTTGCGAAGGAGCGCGCGAGTCTCGGCGTCGCCATGGTGTTCCAGCAGTTCAATCTTTTCGGCCATCTGACGGCGCGCGAGAACATTGCATTGCCGCTCGTCTGGGTGCACGGCGCGACGCTCGCCGATGCCAACCGACGCGCGGATGCCCTGCTCGAACGCGTGGGCCTCGCGCATCGCGCCGATGCGTTGCCGCGTCATCTGTCGGGCGGCCAGCAACAACGCGTGGCGATTGCGCGTGCGCTCGCGCCGAATCCGCGCGTGCTGCTGCTCGACGAGCCGACTTCCGCGCTCGATCCGGAACTCGTGGGCGAAGTGCTCGAAGTGATCCGCCGCCTCGCGCTCGACGATGGCCTGACGATGATCATTTCGACGCATCAGTTGCGCTTCGCCGATGAAGTGGCCGACCGCGTCGTGTTCCTGAGCGGCGGGCGCGTCGTGGAGGACGGACCCGCGCATCAGGTCTTGACGCGGCCGCATCATCCGTTGACGGCGCGCTTTCTCAACGTGATGGGCGCGGGGAGCACGCTCGAAACCGTGCACTGAATCGCATCGATAACACAGCCACTCGCCGAGGACGAATCAATGAAGCATTACACGCTGCCCGTTTCATCATCCACCGTGCATTGGGGATACTTCAGCAAACGGGTAGAACCGCGCCTCACGCTCAAGTCGGGCGACCGCGCCACCATCGAAACGCTGACGCATCACGCGAACGACGACCACGAGCGCATGATCGCGGGCGATCCGGGCGCGCAGAGCGTGTTCGAATGGACGCGCGAGCACAAGGCCGTTTCGCGGCGCGGCGCGGGTCCGACCGAAGGACCGTTCCGCCTCGGCGCTGGCGAAGGCGTGGGCGTGCATCTGCTCACCGGTCCGGTGGCAATCGAAGGCGCCGAACCCGGGGACGTGCTCGAAGTGCGCATCCTCGACGTCAGGCCGCGGCCGAGTTGCAGCGCGTGTCATGCGGGCAAGTGCTTCGGCTCGAACGTGGCCGCGTCGTGGGGCTTTCAGTATCACGATCTGATCGAGGAGCCGAAGCCGCGCGAAGTGGTGACCATCTTCGAACTCGATACTTCCGGCGAGCCGTATGCGCGCGCGGTCTACAACTATGTGTGGACGCCGCAGACCGACCCGGATGGCATCGTGCACGCGACGATCGATTATCCCGGCGTGCAGGTGGATCACCGGCTCGTGACGAAGCGCGAAAACATCTTGCCGGATATCCGCGTGCCGGCGCGACTGCATTTCGGCACCATGGGCGTCGCGCCCGCCGAAGCGGACTATGTCAGTTCGATTCCGCCGAGCTACACGGGCGGCAACATCGACGACTGGCGCATCGGCCGGGGCGCGACCATGTATTACCCGGTGGCGGTCGAAGGCGCGCTTTTCTCGGTGGGCGACCCGCATGCCGCGCAGGGCGACAGCGAACTGGGCGGCACCGCTATTGAAACATCCTTGACGGGGGACTTCGAATTCATCCTGCACAAGAAAGCGGATCTCGAAGGCACGCTCCTCGAAGGGCTCACGCATCCGCTGCTCGAAACGGATCAGCAATGGTCGGTGTACGGCTTCACGTTCCCCAACTATCTGGCCGAACTCGGGACGAACGCGCAAGTGGAAGTGGCGCAGCATGCGAGCCTCGACAAAGCCATGCGCGATGCCTTTCGCAAGCTGCGCCGCTTGCTGATGACGGTGCACGGCTTGAGCGAAGACGAAGCCATTGCGCTGATGTCGGTAGCGGCGGACTTCGGCGTGACGCAGGTGGTCGACGCGAATTGGGGCGTACACGGTTCGATCCGCAAGGAAGTGTTCAAGAACTACAAGAAGCGTTGATCGACGCGAATCAAGACATCGATCCATAGCCTGTCAATCCGCGCGCACGCGCGCATCGCTTGCATGACTGAAGCGAGCGGCCTGTCCATCCATCCATAACGTTCACGAAACCCTCGCCAAGGGAATGCCGGGTCGCGTCCGTTCGTATCGGCGGGCGAGAAGAGGGCATCGCCTGCACTTCGGCGATGCGCGTCGCGCACCAATGTGTTTCGTCGCCTTACGTGCGTTTTTGTCCGTCCGTGTCGCTTCGGAACAGAACGGACATGCGCTCATGCACGCCGCGCCAAGTATCGCCCGATGGCGGCCAAGCGCGGGAAATCGGAACGGAAGCCGCTAAAGGGTAGGCGTTCCTAATCGACGCACGCGAAGGATAACCCTCATGCGACCCGCCAAAGTGCCTGCCACTGTCATTACCGGTTTCCTTGGAGCCGGCAAGACCACGCTCGTGAATCACCTGCTCGAATCCACGCGGCCGATGCAGATCGGCATCGTCGTGAACGAATTCGGCGAAGTCGGTATAGACGGCCAGTTGATCGTCGCCGATGAACGCGCCGTGATCGAGATCAACAACGGCTGCGTCTGCTGCACGGTCCGCACCGATCTCGTCGCCAGCGTGCGCGACATGTTGATACGCTTCGGCGATCGCCTCGCGCGTCTCATCATCGAAACGTCGGGCCTCGCCGATCCCGCGCCGGTGCTGCAGACCTTTCTCGCCGATCCCGACGTGCGCGAGCTCGTGGAACTGGAATCGGTCGTCGCCGTGGTCGATGCAATGCACGCGCAATCCCAGCTACATGACGACATCGCGCGGGAGCAAGTGGTGTTCGCGGACCGCATCGTCATCAACAAGACCGATCTCGTTTCGACCGATGCCGTCGATGCGCTCGTCGCCGGGATTCGCCGGCTCAATCCCACTGCACGCATCGAGTACGCGCAGCGTTCGAGGATCGACGCCCATGCGCTTTTCGGCACGCGGAGCTTTTCGGTCGACAACCTGCTCGCCATCGAGCCGAATCTGCTCGACGAAGACGGCCACGATCACGAACACGACGACAGCATCGCATCGTGCGCGATCGTGGTGCCCGGCGGCATCGATGCGACGCGTTTCAACCGCTGGATCAATCAGCTCGTGCAAACGCAAGGCACACAACTTCTGCGCATGAAAGGCGTGCTCAACATGCACGACGAACCGCGACGCCTGCATTTCCATAGCGTGCATATGTTGCTCGACACCACGTTCGGCCGTGCGTGGATGCGCGACGAAACACGAGAGAGCCGTTTCGTGATGATCGGCCGCAACATCGACGCCGCGCGAATGCGCGACGGCCTTCTGAGTTGCATGAACTGAAGCCTTCATTCATTTCTTCTTCAAGGAGCTACGCATGAAAAAGCCAGAGGCATACACGGTGAGCATCGGCGTATTGGCGGTCGTCGATACATGGCTCACCGGCACGATCTTTCCGGTTCCGGTTTGGGTGACGTTCATCGCGTGGGCGTCGTTCTTCGTGCTCGGCGGCGGGCGCGCGGGCTTCGTCAAGAGCGTGGCGTCGAATCTCACGGGACTCGTCATCGCTTCGCTTACCTTGCTCTGCATTGCGACGACGAGCGGCGGCGCGATCGCGGTGGCCGTGCTGGTTGGCATCGGCAGCGCGGCGATGGTTCAGGCGTCGAAGATCAAATTGCTCGATGTGTTGCCCGCGATCGTCTGGGGCTTCGCCTCGACGGTCGGCACGATGGTCGCAACGGGCAAGGCGATCACCACGGCGGGCATCGGCAATCCTGCGCTGGTCGCGGCCGCCGCGCTCGTTACCGGCGCAGTGTTCGGCTTCGTCTCGGAAGTGGTCGGCGAAGCCCTGCAATTCAGACGCGAGCATCGGCTCGGATAAGACCGTTTCCATTCAAGCGGAGCACAACATGAAGCTGCAACATCATCTCGGCGGCATCGAAAATTTGGGGCCGGTCAGCACTGAAAAGCGCGTATTCGTCGAGCCGTGGGAGAAGCGCATCTTCGGCATTCATACGGTGATGATGGCGGAGAGCGCGCATCTGTCGGACACGCCGCATCGCTATCCGGTCGATACGCTGCCCACCGCCTTCAAGAGCAACTGGACCTGGGCCTCGCTGCGCACCGGCGCCGAAGACATGCAGCCGTTCGAGTACTTCAAGTATCGCTACTACGAGAAATGGCTCGGCGGCATTGCGCAGTTTTTCGTCGATCAGGGGTATGTGTCGGCGGAGGAACTCGCTGAGAAAACCGCCCACTACAGCGCGCACCCGGACGCGCCTTTACCCGATCGCCCCAATGCCGAACTCGCGGCGCAGATCGACGCCTATCTGCAGCACGGCGACTCGGGCTATCACGCGCTCGACGGCGCGGCGCGCTTTCGAGCGGGCGATGCCGTGCGTATCGCCGATCCCGAAGCGGTGGACCACACGCGCTTGCCGGGGTATTTGCGCAACAAGACCGGCGTGGTGGATCTCGTCTATCCCGGCGCGTTCTCCTATTTCGTCTCGACGGGCGTGGACGGTATCGGCGCGCCGATGCCTGTGTATCGCGTTGCCTTCGACGCCGCGTCGATCTGGGGCGCCGGCAAAAGCGAGCCGAACACGACCATTTACGCCGACCTGTACGAAGCCTACGTGCAGGCCGCCGATTGAACTCGAACATAAGCCAACCCCGAGCGAACCCATGAGCCAACTCTTCGAATTTACCGGCGACCGCGAAGCATCGAGCGCCGCCAAAGTGCGTGCGCTGGAAGCCTTGCTGATCGAAAAAGGCGTGATTGCCACCGACTCCGTCGATGTCGTGCTCAAGCACTTCGAGACGATGGCCGGCCCGTTCAACGGCGCGAAGATCGTCGCGCGCGCATGGGTCGATCCCGACTACGCGAGACGTCTCGTCGAAGACACACCGAAGGCGATCGCCGAACTCTCGCTTCCGCTCGGCATGGCGGGCGCGGAAGGCGAGCATATGGCGGCGGTCGCAAACGACGCGAACGTGCATAACCTCATCATCTGCACGCTGTGTTCGTGTTATCCGTGGCCGGTGCTCGGCCTGCCGCCGTATTGGTACAAGGACCCTGTATTTCGCGCGCGCGGCGTGCGCGAACCGCGCGCCGTCCTGCAGGAATTCGGCGTACAGGTGCCCGCCACGAAGGAGGTGAAGGTGTGGGACAGCAGCGCGCAGATTCGCTGGTTCGTGGTGCCCGAGCGCCCCGCGAACACGGAGCATCTGAGTGAGGAAGAACTCGCCGCGCTCGTTACGCCCGAGTCGATGATGGGCGTCGCACTCGTCGAAGCGCCCGCAGCCTGAGGAACGTGCCATGTTCACGCGTTTCGAAGAATACGCTGCCGCGTCGATGCTCGGCGCACCAGATTCTCCGCCGCGTCTCGACGGCAAGCTGCTGTTCACCAATCGCTGGGAGCGCGATGTGTTCGGCCTCGCGCTCTCGCTATCGAAGGCGGGATGTTTCGAGTGGGAGGACTTTCGCCAGAGCCTGATCGCGTCCATCGCGAAGTGGGAAGCAATCGAATGCGCGAATCAGCCGCGCTGGGACTACTACGAGCGTTTTCTCGAAGCGCTGCTGAACGTGGTCGAGACGAGCGGCGTGCTGTCGCGCCGCGAGATCGAAGCGATCGTCGCGGCGCGCAGCCGTTAACATTTTTCCGACTCTTTTGGAGGTACTTCATGAATCAAGCTGTCCTGCATTCCACTGACACGTTCGAACCGATTCCACTGCGCGAACTGCTGCCGTGGACGATCTTCGGCGGATTGCTGATGCTGCTGGCGCTGTATTTCGTCGGCGCGGAGCAGGGTGCTACCGCGGTCTTTCAGGGCACCGCCATTCACGAGTTCGTGCATGACGGACGCCATCTGTTGGGCTTCCCCTGCCACTGACGAGGAGACGACGATGGTCGGCAAACTGTTGATGCGCGGCATGCTCGCGGGCCTCATCGCGGGACTGCTGGCGTTCTGCTTCGCGCGGGTGGCGGGCGAGCCGCAAGTCGAACGCGCGATCGCTTTCGAGGCCCATGAAGCGCACGAGCACGCTCACGCCGGCGATGCGCCCGAGCCTGAAATCGTCAGTCGTGAAACGCAAGCGGGCGTGGGCTTGCTGACGGGCGTACTCGCGTACGGCGCTGCATTCGGTGGGCTCTTCGCGTTGTGCTTCGCCTATGCGTGGGGACGCGCGGGAAGCATGGGCGCGCGGCCGCTTGCAGCATGGCTTGCGCTCGCGGCTTTCGCCGCCCTGGTGGTGCTGCCGGCGCTGAAATATCCGGCGAATCCGCCTTCGGTGGGCGCGGCGGAAACCATCGGCGTGCGCACCGCGCTTTATTTTTTATGCATGGGGATTTCCGTCGCCATTACACTGCTGTCGATAGCTTTGCGCCAAGCCCTGTCGCGCAAATGGGGTGATGCGAACGCGACGCTCGCCGGTCTGCTGGCTTTCGCGATCATGGCCGCCGCGATGCTCGCGCTGTTGCCGGCTATCGACGAAGTGCCCGCCGAGTTTCCCGCCACGTTGCTGTGGCAATTCCGGGTGGCGTCGATCGGCATGCAGGCGATCATCTGGACGGTCATCGGCGCTGCGTTCGGCGTGGCGGCGGAGCGCATGGCGTTGCCCGGCGCTGCGCGCGTGCGTCGAGGCATGCCCATGAGCAAGTCTGTTCTCAGAGGATCCGGATATCCGCGATGAAACGCATCAAGGTCGGAATGCTCGTCTTTCCTGGATTTCAGCTGCTCGACATCGCCGGGCCGAAGGATGCGTTCGCCGAAGTCAAGGTGCTGAGTTCAGGCGAGTGCGAGTACGAAATGATGATGGTCGGCACGACGCGGGGCACGGTGCAATCGTCGAGCGGCCTGACTACCGTGCCGGATCGTACGATCTTCGATCCGTGCCCGGAGTTCGACACCATCATCGTGCCGGGCGGGCTCGGCATCTTCGACGCCTTCGACGATCCGGCGCTGAGCAACTGGCTGCGCGCGCAGCATCGGCAGTGCCGCCGCGTGTCCGCTATCTGCAACGGGTTGTTCGCCCTCGGCTCGGCGGGGCTGCTCGACAACAAACTGGTGACGACTCACTGGATGGACGTGCCCCGGCTCGCCAGCACTTTTCCGAAGGCGCGCATCGAGCCGGATCATATCTTCGTTCGCGACGGCAGCATCTACACGACGGCCGGTGTCACGGCGGGCATCGACCTCTCGCTCGCGATGATCGAAGACGACTTCGGCCGGCAAATGGCGCTCGATGTCGCCAAGTATCTGATCGTCTATCTGCGGCGCTCGGGCGGGCAGTCGCAGTTCAGCCCGCTGCTGGAAACGCAGGCTTCGCCGGGTTCGCAGACTATCGAAGTCCAGCAATTCATGCTGGATAACCTGCATGTGGATCATACGGTCGCGTCGCTCGCGGAACGCGTGCATATGAGCGCGCGCAATCTCTCGCGCATCTTCGCCAAGGATTGCGGCATCACGCCGATGACTTACCTCGCCAATGCGCGCATCGATGCCGCGCGGCGCTACCTGGAAGCCACGGACTTGCCGCTGAGAGTCATCGCACACCGATGCGGCTTCGAGGACACCGACAAATTCCGCCGCACCTTCCTGCGCCGTCTGCAGATCAGTCCGGTCGATTACCGCAACCGGTTCAGATCGATGAACAAGCAAGAGTCGCTCAGTGCGGTCTGAAGAGACTCGCCACGCGGGATGATGCGCTGAGCGTGACTTTTCCGGCACTAAACGCGTGCATGGCCATGCACTTCTTCGGGGCTAAAGCGGCGCACTAAGACTTTAATTAAAGGTTAATTTTGGCGAGCCGTAAGAGGCGTAATAGATAGGTGGGCGAACACGATCGCCGGCGGCCATTCGCTGCCCTGTGAGCGCCCGCCTGCATGACTCTTCTTGCACGTTTCCAAACGTCTCGCCCATGAAACGGAATCCTTTCTTCAAGCTGCTCGCGCGTTTGCGCGTGGGGCACAAGTTGCTGCTCATCTACCTGCTCGATCTCAGCGCGGTGATCTACATCAGCGGGATTCTGATTCACGAAAAGTATCTGGCGATCGATTTTTCGAACAAGGAGATTGTCGGCAACGCGTATGTTCACGAGGTCGAACATGGCATCACGTCCATCGCGATGGCGGGCGCGGGCAAACCGCCGACGGCGGCGCAGCTCGATGCCGAGATCGACAGGCTCGTTCGTGCCGAGCAGCAATACGGCGCGCAAATGGGAAGCGCGGAGCCCAGCAACGCGCTGCGGACCGCTCTGCAGACGATGGCGCACGAACGCGAGGTCGGGATCGCGTCGACGGACCAGGCGCTGACCGCCTCCCGCGATCTGATAACGCGCATCGGTAATCAGTCGAACCTGATTCTCGACCCGGATCTCGACAGCTACTACGCGATGTCGCTCTCGATCTTGCGCTATCCCGCGCTGCTGACCGCGGTGAACAGCATCGGGCGCCATCTGCACGACGGCGCTCACGCGCGCTCGCGAGAGGAAGTGCGTTCGCGTTATCTGGTCCTCGAAGGGCAACTCGACGGGGTCATGCAAGGTTTGCGGTCGGACTACGCCGAGGCGGGGGCGGCCAATCGTCAATTCGAGCGCACACTCAGCCCGTCGTTCGATCGAATGCGCATTGCCGTCGAGGCATTCAGGCATGCGGCGCGCGTGGTGGTGGACGACAACGTGGCGCCGGATGCAGCTGTGCTGATGATCGTCGACAGCGCGCAGCAAGCGCTCGTTCAAAGCGTAGACGGCCTCTGGCGCGATACCGGCGAGCAGCTAGACGGCCTGCTGCATGCACGCGTGCAAGCCCTGTTTTCGCGCATGTGGCTGCATTTGGGCACGGCGCTTTTCCTGCTCTGCGCCATCCTGACACTGGTTTATTGCGTCGCGCAGCAGATTTCGTCGCCGCTACGCAAACTCGCGCGCGTGATGGATGTGGTGCGCCGCACCGGCGATCACACGAAGCGCGCCGACTGGGACAGTCAGGACGAGATCGGCCAACTCGTGCGCGGCTTCAACGAAATGCTTGCGCAACTGGATCGCGAACGCGTCGTGCAGAAGGAATTGGCGGCGACCGCCCGCGCGTCGGCCGCGCAATCAGCGCTCGTGGAAGCCACGCCCGTGCCGATGGTCGTCACCGCCATTCCCGGCCACGAGGTATTGCACGCCAATGCGCCTGGACTCTTCTGGCTCAATGGGAGCAGCACCGACCCGTGGGCTCAGGGTCTCGACTCCGCGACCCGCGCGCGCTTCTTTCAGCAACTTTCCGACCGCGAAGCCATCGACGAATTCGAAGTTCACTGGAAAGCGACCTCGCAGCCGAGCTGGGCGATGCTGTCGGCGCGCCGTCTCGACTTCCAGGGACGCGACGCCATTCTCACCGCCTTCACGCCGATCAATCAGATCAAGCTCATGGAGCAGCGGCTGGAACTGTGGGGCAAGGTGTTCGAGGCATCGTCCGAGGCGATCGTCATCCTGAACGCCGAGGCGCGTCTGCTCACTGCGAATCCTTCGTTCTTTCGCGCAACCGGTTATCGGATGGACGACGTGGCGGGCAAGCCGCCGGCCTTCATCGACACGCAGGCGCAGGAAGACGAAAACGGTCCGCTGGGTAACCTCTTGCAACGCGTCGGGCGCAGCAGCACCTGGCACGGCGAAGCGCAAATAAGCCGCCGCGAGGGCGGTGATTATCCGGCGTGGCTCATGATCAGCGCGGTACACGACAAGCGCGGCACCGTATCGCATTACATCTGCACGCTGATCGACATCACGGACCGCAAGAAGAGCGAAGCGCGCATTCAGTTTCTCGCGCAGCATGACGTGCTCACCGAACTGCCCAACCGTGCACTCTTTGCCGCGAAACTCGGCGTTGCCATCGCAGCAGCGCAGCGAACGCGGCAGCGCGTCGCGGTGCTGTTCATCGATCTGGACCGCTTCAAGAACATCAACGATTCGCTCGGACATCACATCGGTGATGGCCTGTTGCGGTCCGTGTCGCGACGCCTGCTCAATGCGGTCGGCACCCACGACACCGTGAGCCGCCTGGGCGGAGACGAGTTCACGGTGCTGCTCAACGGAGTCGGTCACGCGAGCGAAGTGGCGCGCAGCATCGAACAGCGGCTGCTCCCGCTGCTTCGCGAAGCGCATGAAGTGAGCGGGCTGACACTGCAGGTTGCGAGCAGCATCGGCGTCGCACTGTACCCGGATGATGGCGAAGACATCGATACGTTGATGCAGAACGCCGACGCCGCGATGTATCAGGCCAAGTCTGCCGGACGAAATCAGGTCAAGTTTTTCTCGGCCGACATGGCCGAACAGGCGAGGCATCGGCTCACGCTGGAAACGTGTTTGCGCACGGCTATCGAGTTCGGCGAGTTGCGGCTCGAGTGGCAGCCGTGCCTCGAAGCGCGGTCCGGTGCGCTCGCGAGCGTCGAAGGACTGCTGCGCTGGAAGAGCGCGGTACTGGGTGAAATCGGTCCGGCTGTGTTTATCCCGGTGGCGGAGGACACGCGCCTCATCGTTGCCATTGGCGCGTGGGTGATCGAGGAAGCGTGCCGGCAGCTTGCCGCCTGGCGCGACGAAGAGGGCCTCGAAATACGCGCGTCCGTCAACATTTCGGCGCTCCAGCTACGCGAGCCGGAGCTCGTTGCGGCGCTTGGCACGAGTCTGCTCGCGCATGGCGTGCCGCCGCATTGCCTGGAACTCGAAATCACCGAGACGGTTCTCATGGATGGCGCCGAACACTACGCGCAAGCCATTCACGCCATTCGCGGGCTAGGCGTCAAGCTCTCGCTCGACGACTTCGGCACCGGCTACTCGAGTCTCAGCTATCTGAACCGGTTTCCGCTCGACCGTCTGAAGATCGACCGCGCGTTCGTGCGAGACATGCTCGACGCATCTGCCGATCTTGCCATCGTCAAGGCGATCGTCGATCTCGGGCATGAGCTTGGTTTGCGCGTGGTGGCCGAAGGGGTGGAAACCGGCCATCAAGCGCAAGTGTTGCGCAAGATCGGCTGCGATGAGTTGCAGGGTTTCCTGTTCGCACCGGCGATCCCAGCCGAGGAATTGGTGCTGTGGAACAGGGCGCGGCAGGACGAGGCGCTCGATGCTTCGCCGGCTTGAGGCGAAGCATCGAGGCCGGCGCCCGTGCAGCCGTCGAACTCTGCTGGAATGACGAGCGGGATTGAGCAAACGGCCGAATTTGGCCGATCCCGCTCGAGGCAGCGCGCCCCCTTTATTTGCCTAATTTCTCAGCCTCGCTCGGCTCCTCTCTGGGGTTGTAGCGCGGCGTGGGCTGTGGCAGCAGAAAGAAGGCGATGGACAGCAGTGCAATGGCCACGCCGATGCGGCACGCCGCGATCGCGACGGGAACTGCAGCGATCTGAACCAGCGTCGCAGCGCCGTAGCGGCGCGTCATCTGCTGGAGGAAATCCGGCGCGAGCCGTTCGTCCATCAGCCGGCGGCCTGGCATTGCATAGAACCACTTCGCCATCCAGGTGCAGGCGGTCAGGGCAAGACCGGCAACGAGGGTTACTGATGCGACGGGCTCGAAGCCCGTGCCGAGGTGAAAGCACCACACGCGGATCGGATAAGGAATGACGACGATCGCCAGCAGGAACAGGAGGTTGATTACGCCGAACCAGTGATCGCTCTTTGCATAAATGCGACCCGAATAATGGTGTTGCAGCCAGTAGGCTCCGATCACGACATAGCAGAGAACGAGCGCGAGATATTCGCGCCACTGCTCCGCCATGGCGCTTGCCAGGTCGCTGTAGTCATGCGTGCCCTCCGGGGATCCGGGAACCTTGATCTCGACGATCAGCAGGGTCAGCGCGATCGCGAACACCGCGTCGCTGAATCCCTCGAAGCGGTCGAGTCCGCGCTCGGCACCATGCGTTTCCGTGTCGGCAGATTTACGCCTGTTACGTAGCATCATCTGAGTCCTTTCGCGCTCGGCAAGATCAGAATCACCGGCCGAAAAACGGCAACGCTTTTCCTTTGCGTGCCGCCTTCATTGGCAGCCGACGAAGCACGGCCCGGACGACTCGCGCGTTCGCAAGGCTGACTCGAGCGCCGAACCCGTCTGACGCGGCCCCGCGACGACGGCGTCGCGGCGGAAAGACTCGAAGCATTCGGTGTGCCGCCCACGCGTTCGCAAGCGGGGGTTGGGCATCACGATACCGGCCGAGCAGACGAAGTTTGGCTTGAAAGGGGTCAAGTCGACCTTTGAACACGTCCGACGGGGGAACGCTCGCGTACCGCGGCAGCGTGTCCGCAGCGCGTCCCGCGGTCGGCCAGACGAAAACCGGATGTCCGGCGCAATCCTCGACTCAAGTGCTTGCGGTTAGTGCCGTTAGCAGGGAGGACGCCGCGAATTGCCGCGACCACAACCATGCACACGGAATCTGCAATGAAAGTTTCTACTCGGCTGACACTGTTAGCCGTCACAGCGCTTATCGCTTTGCTCGTAGTCGGAGGATACAGCGTCTATAGCGAGCGACGCGCAATGCTCGATGCGAAACAGGCGGAGATAGTCAACCTGTTGAAAATGGCCGAGCACCTCGCTGAGTATTATCACAATCAGGAAGTTGCCGGTGCGATGACTACGGAGCAAGCGCAGTCCGCAACGAAGACCGCTTTGAACAGGATGAATCATTCCGATCAGAGTTACTTCTGGGCCCGCCTTCCGGATGGGACCTCGCTCGTTCATCGCAAACAGGAGAACATCGGCAAAATCCTGCTGGGCAAGGCGCCGGACGGACGGCCAGACACAGAGTTCTATCGCGAGATGCTCGCCAAGGAGCACATCCCCGTGGTGATGGTGGTCACCGCCCACCCATCGACCGGCGTCATGACAGGCAAGATGAACGGCATTGTCGAGTTCAAGCCTTGGGGCTGGTGGATCGGCACCGGATTCTTCACCGACGATATCAGCGCCACCATCCTGCATACGACGCTTCAGACTGCCGGCTTGATAGGCGTAGCGCTCTTGGTCATTGCTGCGTTGGCGTGGAAAATCATACGCAGCGTCACCGGAGCCCTCGGCGGGGAACCAGAGTTTGCCGCGCGCGTTGTTCGGGAGATTGCAGGCGGCGACCTCGGTTCGCCAACGCCCTTGAAGGACGGTGATGACCGCAGCCTTCTCGCGGCAGTCGAAAGCATGCGCCGTGGTCTGCAAGACATGGTTATCACGATCCGTACAAGTTCGGAATCCGTATCATCTGGAGCTGTTGAGATTGCGGCTGGCAATACCGACCTCTCGAGTCGCACAGAGCAGCAAGCGGCATCGCTGCAAGAAACCGCCGCGAGCATGGAGGAACTGACGGCGACGGTTAAGCAAAACTCGGAGAACGCCCAGCAAGCGAGCGGACTGGCGGACAACGCGAATGCGGTCGCCAACGAGGGAAGCGCCATCATCGGTCAGGTGATTCAGACGATGGATGGCATCGAGCAGAGCTCCGAAAAGATCGCCGAAATCATCGGGATTATCGAAGGCATCGCATTCCAGACCAACATCCTGGCGCTCAACGCTGCAGTCGAAGCAGCACGCGCCGGCGAGCAGGGCCGCGGCTTTGCCGTCGTTGCGAGCGAAGTGCGCAACCTTGCGCAGCGGTCATCGACGGCCGCCAGGGAGATCAAGGATCTCATCGAAACGTCAGGCGGAAGAGTCCAAGAAGGGACCGTACTCGTCGCACAGGCAGGCGAGACGATGAAGCGTGTGGGCACGGCGATCCAGCGAGTCACCGACATCATGGGCGAGATCGCCTCCGCATCCAACGAGCAAAGCCGTGGCATCGAGCAAGTGAATCAAGCTATCTCGCAGATGGACGAGGTGACGCAGCAGAACGCCGCGCTCGTTGAAGAGGCAGCGGCCGCGGCAGGTTCGATGGAGGATCAGGCGAAGCAACTGACCGCCGCCGTAGGCGTGTTTCGCACCGGTCAGACGCTCGCCGTCAAGCCAATCAGTCATCGCGCTCCTCAGACGCCGCGACCCGCACTCGCCGAAAAGAGCGGGACGACGCCGCGCGTGCCGAAGCCTTCGGGCGGGCAGAAGCCGGTTGCAGTCGCGGCGGCGGCTGACGGCGACTGGTCGACGTTCTGAGCGTGGCGGGCGGCCGATGCCTTGGCCTGAGTCGGCGGCGAAGGCTTGCGTCGAATTCGACGCGTTGTCTCGATCGGACGTCCTTGGGCTCGCTCAACACCGTCGTCTCGAAAGGCGGCCGTTGTAGTGAATCAATAGTGCGAAGCATCTTGCAGGGGCGATAGCCAATACTTGCGAGCGCTTCTTTAAATGAAGGAGAAGGAAAGGGTGGTAAATGCTCACACGCGTTTGTTGGTGGTCGATGACATGGCCACCATGCGCAATCTGATCCGGAAAATGCTGAGAGCGATCGGTTATACGACCATCGACGAAGCAGAGGACGGAGTGTCAGCGCTCGAAAAGTTGCGCACGCAACAGTTCGATCTCGTCATAACTGATTGGAACATGCCCAATATGGACGGGCTGACTCTCCTGCAGGAGATCCGCAAGTCCGATCTGGCCGAACTGCCGGTATTGATGGTGACCGCCGAAAAGCGGCGCGAGAACGTGCTCGCCGCGATCAACGCCGGTGCGAGCGGCTATATCGTGAAGCCGTTTTCAGAAGCCGCGCTCGCAGACAAGCTGGCTCAAATTGCGCCGCCTTTAGCCAGCGCCGCGCCGACAGGTAAGGACACATCCGGATTCGGCGCGATCTTCGAGAGAACCCTATGATGGCGCGAGCGCTCTGCTTGGTCGCTCGCAAGCGACACAAGAGGATTTTTTCGGCTTCTGCGAGAAGCGCTCGAGCGTAGTTTCTACATGAACGGCGGCGTAGACGGCAGGGCGCTGAGCATGGAGCGCGGCTGGTGGCCGGATGCTGACTCGCGTTTAATCGACTACGCGATGCGTCTGGCTGGCCGTCGCTGGGACTCACCATCCGCCTCGGTGCGCGCGTGAGGGCCGTGCCGATGCCGCGGATGTCGCGCTGAACCTGCATCGAGTGCGCCCACCCGAGCAGGTGCGCCCGCCGTTTGCATTCGACGATGGACCATGACCAGCCTCCGTGAGCCGGCCGTCAACGTTGTCCTTCATTCGCGCCAGTGGACGGCACGCCGGCCGGACTTGGAGGATCGCGTAATTCAGCGTCTTCGTTAGCGCGGTGGGGCGGGTTCTTGGGCTGTGCCGGACCGAGATCGGTGAGCCCGTCGAAATCGATCGGATTCTGAGGCGGCTTGCTGTTTTCCGTTCGTGCGGCGCACATGATCGGCTCCATCGTTGTCTTGATTCTCAAGAACAGCAAACGGTGTTCCGGCCGTTGGGCATTCTTCGTGCTGCAGTCGATGTTGCGCGCCTCGAGGCGCTCACATTCACGTACCGATTGGAGCCGATCATGACCATTCCGCAGAACGAACCCGGCACTGACGTTGTCGATACCGACAAGACGAAGCAACCCGATACGAAGCCCGCCGAACCGAAACAGGATTTGCCGTTGACGGAGGCTGATGACGGCAACACTCGGACGCCGCCGAATCCATCGTGACCGGCAAGGGACCGGCCATTAGCAAGCGTCCAAAACGCCCTTTGCACGTCATTCCCGCACCAGGCGCGCTTCTCGATCAGCACCCAAAAACTCGATGCGGAAATCGTGATGGATGACCGCCCAATCGATCCGTTCGAGGTCGCATGACGCGATCGGCGCGGAGGCGCTATGGCGCATCACGCGTCTTCAAAACTCTCGCCGCGCTCGGCGATCAGCTTGCCCAGTTCGCGCGTCGATAAGACGCGTCGCATGGGATTGGTCGAGCCCGACTCATCATCCGCGAGATTCTCGATGATCGTGAGCAGCACCTTGCGCGCTGTCTTGATTTCGCGGTCAGTCAAACCCGTCACGCTGATCTCGTTAACTTCCTCGGCAAGCGGAACGAGCTGGTCTTTCAACGCGCGCCCTTCGGCGGTGAGGAACACATGCGTGTTCTTCTTGTTGTCCGGCCGCTGCTGACGCTCGACGAGTCCCAGCTTCTCCATCGCAGTGACGGCGGCGAAGGTCGTCGGCGCCATCACGCCGGCCTGTTCGCTCAATTCGCGCTGCGTCAGGCCGTCTTTCTCCCACAGAATGCGCAGGAAAGTCCAGTGCCCGAACGACACCGAGTGCTCGGCGAGCCGCATCTGCAGTGCGCGCACCATCGAGCGCGTGGCGTCCTTTACAAGGTGCGCGAGGCGATCGTTGGGCACCGATTCGTGCCAATGGCGCAGCATCTCCGCGGTCTCGCGGGGCGCGCCCTCCACAGCCTTCTTTCGTGTCATGGCGGTTCGTTCCCGAATGCAGTTGGTCTTCCCGACATCATAGCCGCGCAGCCGTCGCGCCCGCATCCGTTGCAAAGCGCGCAGAACTCCGTGCAAACCCGAACTTGTCCGCGCGCGCCGGTCTCCTTACCATAATGATTAGATATCGAATAAAAATAAGTATGTCCGGGTCGCGGGAGGCATCTTTCTGCGCCAGGGCATCGTCCTCATGAGCATGGGAATCGGAGACGCTTTGTGGCCAAATCCACAGTCACGCAATTCATATCGGAATCGGACGCGGCGGCAGCGCGTGTAGAGGCCACGTATCACAAGGTCACCTGGCGGCTGATGTCGTTCATCTTCGTCTGCTGGGTGCTCAATTATCTGGATCGCGTGAACGTCAGCTTCGCGCAACTGCATCTGAAGCAGGATCTCGGTCTGTCCGACGCCGCTTACGGTCTCGGCGTGAGTCTGTTCTTCATCGGCTATATCCTGCTGGAAGTGCCGAGCACGCTGTGGCTCAAGAAGATCGGCGCACGCCTCACGATTTCCCGCATCATGATCCTGTGGGGCGGCATCTCGACCGCGATGGCCTTCATGACCACGCCGGCGCAGTTTTATATCGCGCGCATCCTGCTCGGCGCGGCGGAGGCCGGGTTCTGGCCCGGCATCATTCTCTATCTGACGTACTGGTATCCGGGCGCGCGGCGCGCGCGGATCACATCGCGCTTCCTGCTGGCGATTGCCGCGGCGGGCATCATCGGCGGGCCGCTCTCGGGCTGGATCCTGCATAACTTCGTCGACGTGCTCGGCTACAAGAACTGGCAGTGGCTCTTCTTTCTCGAAGGCCTGCCTGCGCTGCTGATGGGCATCGTCGCGTTCTTCTATCTCGTCGATCGCCCGCAAGACGCTCGCTGGCTCGACGAGGAACAGAAGAAGATCATCCTCGATGCGCTCGCCGCCGACCGCGCCGAGAAAAAGCCCGCCAAACATACGCGTCATCAGTTGCTGGCGGCGCTCAAGGATCCGCGCGTGTATATCCTCGCGGCGGGCTGGGGCACGGTGCCTTTGTGCGGCACGATCCTCAACTACTGGACGCCGACCATCATCCGTCAGGCGGGCGTGTCGGACGTGCTGAACGTCGGTTTGCTGTCCGCGCTGCCGTACATCATCGGCGCGCTCGGCATGTTCGCGGTCGCGCGCAGTTCCGACGTGACGCTGGAACGCCGCTGGCATTTCTTCCTGTGTACGGCGGTGGGCGCGCTGGGCGGCTTCCTGCTGCCCGTGCTGGCCGGCAATACGACAGCGGCCATCGTCTGTCTGGGCATGATCTCCATTTCGTACTTCGGCGCGGCCGCGATCATCTGGTCGATTCCACCGGCCTATCTCTCCGATGACGCCGCCGCCGCGGGCATCGGCGCGATCAGTTGCCTGGGGCAAGTCGGCGCGTTCTGCGGACCCATCGCGCTCGGCTGGATCAAGACGATGACGGGCAGTCTGGCCATCGGGCTATCGGCGATCGCGGCCATCGTCATGCTGGGCGGACTCGCCGTGCTGATCGGCGTGCCGGCCAACACGCTGCGCGAGCACGCGGAAAAGCATTCGTAAGCATCGATTCTCGCAGCAGCGGCGGCGCCTTCGTCATGAAGGCGCCGTTTTTTCTTGTAACGAGGTGACGCGCTTCAGGGAAAACCCGCTTGTCGATAAATGATTAGATATCTAATATAAACGTCATGGTGATCGACGCTGGGAAGGCTCGATCGAATGAGGCGACAAGCAGGGGAGCCGGTGCAATGAACGACGAACTGTCATTCAAGACGCTCGTGGTGACGAAGAAGGATCAGGTGGCGGAAGGCATCTTCCGTTTCGAGTTGCGTGACGGCGCAGGCGGCGAGCTGCCTGCGTTCACGGCCGGCGCGCATCTGACGGTGCGCGTGCCGAACGGCGCGAATCGCAGCTATTCGCTGTGCAATGATCCGGCCGAGACGGACCGCTATGTGATCGCGGTGAAGCGCGACGCGGCGGGTCGCGGCGGCTCGGTCAGCATGGCGGACGACCTCGCGCAAGGCGATCGCATCGACGTCTCGGAGCCGCGCAACGAATTCGTGCTCAACGAGCGCGCGCGCAGTTTCGTATTCGTTGCGGGCGGCATCGGCATCACGCCGATTCTCTCGATGATGCGTTATCTGAAGGCCATCGACGGCCCGCGTTTCAAGCTCATCTACGTCTCGCGCAGCCCTGAGACCACCGCTTTCATCGACGAACTGTCGGGCCCGGAATGGAAGCCGCATGTGGTCATTCATCACGACCACGGCGACCTCGCGCAAGCGTTCGATTTCTGGCCCGTGTTCGAGAAGCCCGCGAGCGGCGCTCATGTGTATTGCTGCGGCCCGCGCGCGTTGATGGACGGCGTGCGCGACATGACCGGGCACTGGCCGACCGGCAGCGTGCACTTCGAGAGCTTCGGCGTCGATCAGTCGCGCGCAGCCGACAACGCGCCTTTCAGCGTGAAGCTGGAACGCTCGGGCCGCTCTTTCGAGATTCCGAAGGACCGCTCGATTCTCGAAATCTTGCGGGACAACGGCATCCGCGCGCCGAGCTCGTGCGAAAGCGGCACTTGCGGATCGTGCCGCACGACGCTGTGCGCGGGCGAAGCGGATCATCGCGACATGGTGCTCGGCGAGGACGAGAAGCGCGATCAGATCATGATCTGCGTATCGCGTGCGAAGAGCGAAGAACTGGTGCTGGATCTCTGAAGAACATTCCCCACTGCATAGGTTGGTCAGGAGAAGCGTAAATGCTCACGCATGAAGAAAATGAATTGCTGTGCCGCGTCGAAGGCGATGCGCCGATGGGTCAGTTGATGCGCCGTCACTGGACGCCGGTGTGTCTCATCGAAGAAGTCAGCGAACCTGACGGGGCGCCGGTGAAGGCGCGTCTGTTCGGCGAGGATCTCGTCGTCTTCCGCGATACCGACGGCAATGTCGGCGTGATGGACGAGTACTGTCCGCATCGCCGGGTGTCGCTCGTCTATGGACGCAACGAAGATTGCGGTCTGCGCTGTCTCTATCACGGCTGGAAGATGGACGTGAAGGGCAATGTGATCGAGATGGTCTCGGAGCCTTCGTGCAGCGACATGACGAAGAAGGTCAAGCACAAGGCCTATGAAACGAAAGAGTGGGGCGGCTTCGTATGGGCTTACATGGGCCCGCAGGACGCCATTCCCGAGTTCGTGCCGCCGGCATGGGCGCCGACCGAAGACACGCGCGTGAGCATCGCCAAGGCGATCCTGCCGTGCAACTGGGCGCAGATTCTCGAAGGCGCGATCGATTCGGCGCACAGCTCCAGTCTGCACTCGTCGGACTTCGTGCCGGCGCGTGTGGGCGGCGCGGAAGCGACCTCGAAGAACTGGCTGCGTCCATCGACGGACAAGGCGCCGCGCCTCCAGGTGCATCGCACCGAATACGGCTTTCGCTATGCCGCGCTGCGCCGCCCGATACAGAACGCGGCTACGCATGACTACGTGCGCTCGACCGTGTTCGTCGCGCCGGCAACCGCGCTGATCCCGCCGAACAACCTCTACAACGTCGCGAACATCAACGTGCCCTGCGACGACCACAGCACGGCGTTCTACTTCATGGCGTGGGGCCATCCGGACAAGACGCCGGAAACCGAGACGTGGCGCAAGTTCCTGGGGCAGCAGGTCGGCATCGATCTCGACGAGTACTATCGGCCGCTGCGCAATCACGACAACCGTTTCTGGCAGGATCGCGAAGCCATGAAGGCCGGCAACTTCACCGGCATCAAGGGCTTCCCGAATCAGGACATCGCCATGTGGGTGACGATGGGCGCGATCGCGGATCGCACCGAAGAGCGCCTCGGCGCGAGCGATGTCGCCGTGGTCGAGTTCCGCCGCCGCATGCTCGATGCGCTCGAGGCGTTCAAGTCCGGCGAGGCGGCCATCGGGACCGGCGAGAAGGCCATTCCACGCAGCGTGTGCTCGTTCCAGGCGATGGTGCCGAAGGACACGGACTGGAAGCAATACGCGGCGCATCCGGTCTGGATGGAGTCCGTCGACAAGGAAGCGCCGGAACTCGAATCGAACTATCAGGTTCAGGTCTGATGACCACGATCAGACTCGGCATCGTCGGCCTCGGCCGCGCCTTTTCGCTGATGCTGCCGACGTTTCTCGCCGACGCGCGCGTGCGACTCGCCGGGGCGTGCGATCCGCGCGAGACGGCGCGCGCGCAGTTCGAAGCGGATTTCGACGCGCCCGCTTTCGACGACATCGAAGCGCTCGCGCGCCGCGCCGATATCGATGCGCTTTACATCGCGAGTCCGCATCAGTTTCATGCGGCGCATACGCGAATCGCGGCGGCGCACGGCAAGCATGTGCTCGTCGAGAAGCCGATGGCGCTGTCGCTCGCCGAGTGCGACGACATGATCGCCGCATGTCGCGAGGCGAACGTGCATCTCATCGTCGGTCACTGCCATAGCTTCGACACGCCGTATCTGCGAACGCGCGAGTTGATCGCATCGGGCGCGTTCGGCGACGTGAAGATGATCCAGGCGCTCAACTACACCGACTATCTCTACCGGCCGCGCCGTCCGGAGGAACTGAAAACGGAAGAGGGCGGCGGCGCGGTTTTCAGCCAGGCGGCGCATCAGGTGGATATCGTGCGAATGCTTGCCGGAAGCCGTGCTACGCGCATCCGGGCTGCCGTCGGCAACTGGGATACGGCGCGTCCGACCGAAGGCGCGTACACCGCGACGCTCTGGTTCGAGAACGGCGCATTCGCGACGCTTGCCTACAACGGCTATGGACATTTCGATTCCGACGAGTGGACCGGCTGGATCGGCGAAATGGGTCAGACGCGCAACGCCGACGAGTATGGCGCCGCGCGGCGCAAGCTCGCGAAAGTGGCGTCGCGCGAAGAAGAGGCGCGTCTCAAGGCTGCGGGCACGTACGGCGGCAACGCCTATGCGCCCGCCGCCAAGACAGCCCATACCCGCAGGCATCAGCACTTCGGGCCGCTGATCGTGTCGTGCGAGCGCGGCGATCTCCGGCCGATGCCCGATAGCATCGTCGTGTATGGAGACGAACGGCGCGAGCGCATCGAGCTCGATGCGCCCGAGGTGCCGCGCGCGGAAGTCATCGACGAACTCATGGCCGCCGTGCACGGCGAGACCGCTCCGCTGCACGATGGCGTCTGGGCGCGCGGCACGCTGAAGATCTGCCTCGCGATGCTGCGTTCGAGCGCCGAACAGCGCGACGTGCTCATCGGCGGCGAAACGTCAATCACAAAGGAAAGTTGAATATGGGCAAGCTCAATCTGTCGGTCGCGGTGGGGAACTACGATCGCATGCGGCCGCTGGTCGATGGCGAAGCGCAGATCGACGGCGTCGATCCGATCTTCATGCTGCAGGATCCGGAAGAGATCTTCTTTCGCGCGTTTCGCCACGCCGACTACGATATCTGCGAACTGTCGCTGTCGAGCTATAGCGTGAAGACGGCGGCGGGCACGAGCCCGTATATCGGCGTGCCGATTTTTCCGTCGCGCGCGTTCCGGCATACGTCGATCTATGTGCGCAACGATCGCGGCATCGAATCGCCTGCCGACTTGAAGGGCAAGCGCATCGGCGTGCCGGAATATCAGCTGACGGCGAACGTGTGGGCGCGGCTCTTTCTCGAGGAAGATCACGGTCTGAAGCCGTCGGACGTCACGTGGGTTCGCGGCGGCTATGAGGAAGCCGGCCGGCTCGAAAAGATCAGTCTCAAGCTGCCCGGCGACGTGAGGCTCGAAAACGCACCGGAGAACCAGACGATCTCGGGCATGCTCGCATCCGGCGAGATCGATGCGCTCATCGGCCCGCGCGCGCCGTCGTGCTTCGCGAACGGGCATCCGAACGTCAAATACCTTTTCGACGATCCGCAAAAGGCCGCCGCCGACTGGTACACGCGCACGAAACTGTTCCCGATCATGCATCTGCTGGGCGTGCGGCGCACGCTCGCCGAGCAGCATCCGTGGCTGCCCGGCGCGGTGGCGAAGGCGTTCGAGAAGAGCAAGGCGCTGGCGCTCGCCAGACTCAGCGATACGTCCGCGACCAAGGTGACGCTGCCGTTCGTCGAAGAACAGTTGCGCAATGCGCGGCGTCTCATGGGCCACGATTTCTGGTCGTATGGCTTCGAGCCGAACCGGCACGTGTTGTCGCGGTTCCTTGAGCGGCATCATCAGGAAGGCTTGTCCAGCCGGCTGCTGCAGCCCGAGGAACTCTTTCATCCCGCGACGCTGGAAAGCTTCAAGATCTGAGCGTGACATGGCCGCGGCGACGCGGCCTCACATCTTCGATAGCGCCTCACATGCCGGTTCCGGCATCTTCCGTTCAGTCTGGACTCACCGGATGACGGCCGTCGCGACCGTCCATTGTCGCCACTCAGGCAACACGGTGTATGCACTCGCGACCCTACTGGCCTTCGCTACCGCTTCCTACAATCCGTCACACGCTCGGTCGAACGCGAGCGAAAGGAAGCGCAACGCGCGCTCACGCCATCAAATTTCCAGGACTATCGAAGATGAGCCAGACAACCCGCAATGTGCAGCCCGTTATCGCCAAGCTCGGCAAAGAAGGATCGGGCGAGCTCGTGTCTTCCCGATACGCAGTTCGCATAGGCGATATCGATGTCGTGCTGATCAGCGACGGCGTGCTGCCGCTGCCGACCTCCACCATGTCCACGAACGTGAGCGAAGCCGATCGCAACGAATGGTTCGATGGCCGTTTCCTGCAACGGGACACGTTCGACTGGGCGTTGAATATCGCGCTCGTGCGCAGCGGCGAACGCCTGATCCTGATCGACTCGGGCGTAGGCGATGGGTTCGAATACTTCTCGCGCGCCGGTCAGTCGGTAATGCGCCTGGAATCGGCCGGTATCGACCTGGCTGCCATCACCGATATCGTGATTACGCATATGCACATGGATCACGTCGGCGGGCTGAACG
Source organism: Caballeronia sp. ATUFL_F2_KS9A (assembly GCF_023630765.1). Taxonomy (NCBI): domain Bacteria; kingdom Pseudomonadati; phylum Pseudomonadota; class Betaproteobacteria; order Burkholderiales; family Burkholderiaceae; genus Caballeronia; species Caballeronia sp. ATUFL_F2_KS9A. Next base: position 102,351 of record NZ_JALQEK010000056.1, read on the forward strand.
TCGATGGCGTCAAGGCGAAGCTGCGTCCCGACGTGCGCATTCATGTGTCCGCCGCTGAAATCGCGTTCTGGAAGAATCCGGACTTCAGCAAGACGGTGATGCCCGAAGCGGTTCCTCCGGCGCTCCGCGAGGCTGCTGCGAAGTTCGCGAAACGCTACAGCGAGAACATCGTGCAGTTCGATCAGACAGTTGAAGTCGCACGGGGCGTGTCGGCGCGGGTGACGGGTGGCCACACGCCGGGGCACTGCGTCGTGGATGTCGCATCGAACGGGGAGAAGCTGACGTTCGTCGGCGACGCCATTTTCGAAGTCAACTTCGACAACCCCGATTGGCAGAATGGCTTCGAACATGATCCCGAAGCCTGTGTGGACGTGCGTATTGCGCTGCTCGACGCCGCCGCTGACACCGGCACGCTGCTCGCTGCTGCGCACGTCGCGTTTCCGTCGATCGGTCATGTTGCAAAGAGCGGTGAGCGTTACCGCTTCGTGCCGGTGCAGTGGGACTATTGATCGATACTTCGCGGCGCATTGCGAGTTGGATTCGAGGACATCCGCGTCACTGGCAATGATAGTCAGTGAGCGGCCTTCTTCTACTGGTTCTATACAACGGACACGATATGGAACTCAACGGTCTCCTGCCAGCCGTGTGCTGCACGGCTTTGCTTGCAACAGTACCCGCCATTGCGGTTGCAGATTCCTTCACTGTCAAGGTCGATGGGCTGAATCGCGGTCGGTTCGAAAATGAACAGGTGTACGGTCAATTCGGCTGTCATGGCGAAAACGTCTCTCCGCGCATTTCGTGGTCGCATGTTCCGGCCGGCACGAAGAGCATCGTCATCACCATCTACGACCCGGATGCACCCACCGGCGGTTTGGGCTGGACGCACTGGCAAGTGGCAAACATTCCGCCGTCGCAAACATCGATTGAAAAAGGCGCGTCGGGCAATGCCCGAGTGCTACCGATAGGTGCAATCGAGACGCTGACCGATTTCGGTGCTTCGGCGTATGGCGGACCGTGCCCGCCGCCGGGCAAAGCGCATCGATACATCGTGACGGCTTCGGCTTTGACCGTTTCGAGCCTCGATGTCAAAGCGGATTCAAGTCCCGCGCTTGTCGCCTATCAGATGCATGGGAAAGTCATCGGCCAGGCGCGCTACGTGGCGCGCTATCACCGTTCGGCGGACTGAGCAGACCTGCAAGGCGATAGTGATCACCGGTCCGGCTGTACACGCTTGGTCCATCCGGCGGCTCTCCGATGCGAACCGGCACGCGGGTTGCGGAAGATACGCGATCAACCCACGGAGAGCACCATGAGCCAACTGACTTTGCACGATCTCGCAACCAAGATGGCGGAGATCGACTTCGCGATGCTTTCGACGCGCTCGCTGAACGGCAAGATCGCCGCGCGGCCGATGAGCAATAACCGCGATGTCGAATACGACGGCGACAGCTACTTCTTCACACTCGAAGAAACGCATACGGTGCAGGAGATCAAGGCCGATGCGACCGTGGCGCTGACTTTCACGAGCAGCGCGAACCCGGACGGCGCGCCGCCGCTTTTCGTGGCCGTCGAGGGCCGCGCGGAGCTCATTCGCGAGAAACCGGCGATGAAGGATCACTGGAACGAAGACATCGAGAAGTGGTTCTCGGAAGGCTTCGAAACGCCGGGGATCGTACTCATCAAGGTTCGCGCCGAGCGCATTCACTACTGGATGGGCGAAGAGGATGGCGAGATCACGCCTGACTGATTGCCGTAGCCGCTGACAGAATGATCTTGCCGACATTCGTCGACGATTCCATCCGCCGATGCGCGTCGGTTGCACGCGCGAGCGGATACGTCGAGTCCACGACGCGGATTGCAGCGAGCGAGGCTGCGCATTCAGCGGCGCTTCGACAGAAAGGGCACAACCAGTCCCGCGCCGAACGCCAAATAGACAGCGGCGATGTGCGCCGCGGGCAGGTGATATTCGAAGCCGGGCGTGAAGCGCTTGGGGACGACGATATAATCGCCGGCCGCTGCGGCAAGCGTCGTCGCTGCGGCGAGTGCGACGCGTTGTCCGTGAGTCGGCGCGGCACCGCCGCGCAGTCTCGGCGATGTGCGCGCGGCCGCGACAGCCAGCGCATTGCAGGCGGCCCAGCCGATCGACATCGACTGGTGAATGGCGAGACCGGCAAGCAGATGGCGCCATTCCGGCCGCGCGGTCTGGTTTGCTTCTTGCGGCCATAACCAGTGGCTGACGGCGCTGATCGGCGCGCTTGCGCGTTTGCCGTGCAGACGCCCACAGATCGCAAGGGCCGCCGTCGATAACAGTCCGGCAACGGAGCCGGGAATCAGGATATCCGTCACAGGGTCGATGTCTTCAGTCATGGTCGTTTTTCTGACAGGCGCCACGGGGCTCCTCGGCTCGCGCATCGCGGCGGCGCTGGTTGCGCAAGGACACGCGGTGAGGTGCGCCGCGCGCCATGCGCCTGGCGGCGAAGGCGCCGTGAGAGGCTGCCGTTTCGTGGCGCTCGATTTGAGCGATGAACTCGACCCAGCAAGCGTGATGCCGCTGCTCGAAGGCGTCGATGTGGTCATCAATGCCGCCGGCATCTTCGAGGACCGGACCGGACACGACTTCTCGCGCATCCATACGCGTTCGCCGATCGCGCTGTTCCAGGCGGCCGTGATGGCAGGCGTGGGCCGCATCGTGCAGATATCGGCGCTTGGCGCGGATGCGGGCGCACAGACGCCTTATCACCGCTCCAAGAAAGCCGCCGACGACGCGTTGCGCGCGTTGCCCATCTCGTCGTTGATCGTGCAGCCTTCGCTCGTGTTCGCCGAAGACGGACGCAGCACGCAGTTCTTCGCCGCGTGGTCGACGTTGCCGGTCGTGCCGCTGCCGGGGTCGGGCGCGCAGGTCGTGCAGCCGGTTCATGTGGACGATGTGGTCGAACTCGTGACGCGCGGCGCGTTGACGCGCGCAAGCGCAGCCCCCGCGAGCGAGACGGTGGCGGCTGTCGGTCCGAGACCTGTGACGATGAAGGAATACTTGCGTCTGCTGAATCGGCTTTGCTCCGCCGGTGCGCCCTTGTTCATGCCGGTGCCGATGCCGCTCGTCAAGACGGCTGCCGCGTTATGCGCGCGCTTGCCCGGCGCGCTGATGAGCCCCGATGCACTCGCGATGCTGGAACGGGGCAACGCGGCATCGGCGGATGGCATGCAGCGATGGCTCGGCAGGCCGCCCCGATCGCTCGGCGACGAGCCGTCGAAACGCGCCACGCTTGGCCTGCGTGCGAAGCTCGCGTGGCTCGCGCCGCTGCTGGCGGGCGCCATCGGCGCGGTGTGGATATGGACCGCGATCGTGTCCGCCTGGCTCTATCCGCGAGCGGCGAGCCTCGACTTGCTGGCGCGAGTCGGCGCGCCCGAAGGCACGCGCCTCTTCCTGCTGTATTCGGCCGCGCTGCTGGACCTGCTATTGGGCGTGCTGTGCTTCGCGTGGCCCGCGCGGCTCGGACCGCGACGCCGTCTCTGGTGGGCGCAGATCGGGTTGATCGTCGTCTATTCGGTGCTGATTACCTGGCGCTTGCCGGAGTTCTGGCTGCATCCGTATGGCCCGCTGTCGAAGAATCTGCCGATGATCGCCGCACTCTTACTGCTGATGAACATTGATGGAAAGGGCTCGACGTGACTTATCTGACGATCAAGTGGATCCATGTGATCTCGTCGACGATCCTGTTCGGCACCGGAATCGGCTCCGCGTTCTATCTGCTCGCCGCGAGCATCGGACGCGATGCACGGACCGTCGCGCGCGTGTCGCGGCTCGTGGTGCTGGCCGACTGGCTTTTCACGACGCCGACCGCCATCGTTCAGCCGCTCACCGGCTATCTGATGATGCGGCTCACGGGCTTTCCCGTTTCGAGTCCCTGGCTCGCCTGGTCGATCGGCCTCTACGTTTTCGCGATCGCGTGCTGGCTGCCCGTCGTGTGGCTGCAGATGCGCCTCGCCGCCGAGGCGCAAGCCTGCGCCGTATCCGACGCCGGGCTGTCGAGGCGCTACTGGCGCCTCATGTCCGCATGGATCGCGCTCGGCGTGATGGCGTTCGTCGCGTTCGTCGGCATCTTCTGGCTGATGGTCACGAAGACGCTCTAGGCACGCAGTTCAATCCGTCCGGCTGTAATAAACATACGAAGGTTGTCTCAGCTCGCCTTCCTTCCCGGCAACATCGCCGGAGTTCGGAAACTGTGGAAGCTTGTCCCACAGCAGCGCGCGTCCGAGCATCTGTTCGCGATCCAGTTCGGGATGATCGTGCTTGAGCCGATTCAGAAACTGCTCGAAGTCCGACACATAGAGATCGGTCTTGACGGCGTGCTCGCGCCGATGAAAGAGACGCTGCAAGAAACTCATCGCTTGCTCCTCGGGGTGCGGCCCGGGCTATTCGCGCTCCAGCCTGAACACGTGCGATGCGCGTGAACCGTTGCGCTCTTCGGCGTACACCGTTTCCGTAACGACGACCCGATAGCCCGGCTTCGGCAAGATGGAAGGGAGATTGCCCGTCACGCGGCTATCGATGCCGCCCAGTCCTGCGGCCGGCGCCGGCACGTTGTTTTCGAGCGTCGCGTTCGATGTGATGACGTTGTCGTGCCAGCCCGACAGATCGCGGCGCGCCTCGATCGACTTGGCGTCCGCGTCCACGGTATCGTCCGTCGAGCCCATGCCTTGCGAATCCACGCCGACGATGCGGCTGTTCGCCCGCTGCACCGGATCGCCGGAATCCCGCGCGATCGAAGCATGGTCGATGTCGGGCAGCGGCGACGGGTCATTGCGCTGCCCGGGCTCGGCCGAGCCAGCATTGCGGTCGCGGCCGAACTCCGCTGCCTGCGTGGCGGCATCGGGCGATGCGGTGCCTGTCGCTGGTGTCTTGGCGGGGCTTTTTGCCGCCATCTCGTTCTGCTGGGCCTGGGTCGGGTTGCCTTCGGCGTTCTGCATGCTTGCTCCAAGTCGTCGTTTCTCGCTGCACGACTCGGTCTGCGCATGGCGCGTGCCTAGCGCATGACGGACTCGCTGGCGGCATCCGTCTTCCGCCGTTGCCGCTTGCGCGAAGCGCGGATAGACGCTGCGAGTTCCATCGCGTACGGCACGGCGCCGAATATCGCGCAGAGCATCAGCACGGCTGTGACGGTCGTCGAGGACAACGGAGGATCGCGCCATGCGGGCGTGTAACCAGCGGCGTTATCGAACAGTCTGGCGAAGACATCGGGATGGGCGAGACAAATGATGGCTAGCCCGACGATCGGCGCCATCTCAAGAACGCTATGTACCATTTGCTCGACGGGTGTAATGACGCGCGTCGCGGATGCGTAGCGCAGATCCGCATACACGGTGAGATGGTGGACGACGATGAGCGCGGCCATCGCAACGATCGCGAACGCGTTGATTTGCAGGAACAACGCGCACAGCACGACACCGGCGCCTTCGGTTAGCTGGGCGATATGCATCAGCGATTCGCGCACGCCGGCAGTCTCGGGAAGATTCGCCCAGCGGTGACAAAGCGCGTCCGCGGTGCCGGCGGCGAGCCACAACGGAAGCACGCCGTAGAGCAGGAAGTGCTGCGCGAGCGCCGGATTCATGTTCCGCTGCCGCCGGGCGATGCCGCGGCCTGACACAGTTGAAGCGAGACGCCGCCGACGAAGGAAAGCGACGCGAGATGCTCGGCGCAGCGCCTGAGCGCGCCGACGTCGGCCTCGCAAACGAAGTTGATGCCATCGGGTGCGACGCGGGCATCGAGAACGGCGACGTGGCGCTGCATCAGTGCGGTTATCAGGTCGTGCTCGGGAAGCGGCTCCGCTGTCATGGTTCGAATAGTGATGTTGGCTTTCGGCATGTTCGACTGGTTTCACCACAGGTACGTGCTCATTGTCACGGGCACTGCCGCGCGTCACGACTCAGCGCGCATGTACGAAATGCGAGGAAGCGGAACGTCAACGCGGAAGTACAAACGCGGGCGTCCACAAACCGCGCGATCCGAACACCGAGGGTCTGCCGGGCAGCAGAGCGCTCGCGGATGACAAGGCGACCGGCGTCAGCCTGCCGCTGTTTCAAGAAGTGAACCCGGCCTCTTATATTCAAGACGCGTGCTGAAAGTTGCACGGCCACCGATCCACAGACGGTTGGCCGACCGGCTCGCGACACAATGTCCGAACATCGGTGCACCGTTCAGTGTGAAACACAGTCGGTCGGAACGCTGTGACAGGCGGACGGCGGGTTGCCTTTGGCCACCGAACCGCGCACCCGTTCTGATTGCTGGTTGATCTGGCGTCGCGATCATCCCACCCACAAGCGGGCGGCGGCGCTGCCCGCGCGAACGTCGGTGTCCTTCCCACGAAGCGCTCTTTCGGTGCCTCGACCTGAGACTGAAACGAAAGACGAGATTGGCTTTTCGACGAAGTCGACGGCTGCCTGGGCTGCCGCGCACGAGACCCGCTTGCTAACTCCGGGCATGTCGAATCGGCAGCGTGGCTCGACGGGTCGGGTGCTTGCGACCCGTACGCACTGTCGCGATCACTTTGATTGTCGGGTTCCAACATGGGACTTTTGGGAATCGGAATTGCTCAACCCTGCCACGAAGGCTTGTTAATGAACCGCGCACCGTGTTGATTCGGCTATGTCGGTTGTGCAAGAAGGAATCGATGATGGATCAGGCTTTTGACTGTGTTGTTATCGGCGGCGGTCCGGCTGGGTTGACCGCTGCACTCTATCTTGCCCGGTTCAGGCGCTCGACCCTGGTTATCGATGCCGGTCAGAGCAGAGCGTCGCGGATCCCGATCGTGCGTAACCTTGCTGGTTTTGAAGGCGGCATCAGCGGCAAGGAACTCATCGTCAAGATGCGTCGACAGGTCGATTGCTACCCGGTGCCGATAATCGCCGGCCGAGTCGTCGCGATACGACAGGTGTCCGCCGGCTTCGTCGTGGACTACAGGAGCAGCGGCGATGCTGACAGGCAGAGCGTTCTGGCACATCGTGTCCTGCTCGCGTTCGGGATCCGCGATAGGCTACCGCCGATCGTCGGAGCCGAACGGCTTACCGAAAAAGGATTGCTCAGGTTGTGCGCGATATGCGATGGCTTCGAGGCGCAAGGCAAACGGGCGGCGATGCTGGGTTCCGCGTCACGAGCGCTGTCGCACGCTTTGTTCTTCCGAACGTTTTGCAGGCAGGTAGCTGTCGTCGCGCCCGACCTTTCGGCGCTGACGCAAGAGCAGCGCGCGTCGGCCGTAGAGAACGCCATAGAATTGGTGCCGTTGGGTGCGCTCGAAGCTTCGGCTAACGCTGACGGGCGCTTGAGCGTTGTCTGCCCGGATGGGCGGCGACAGAGGTTCGATATTGTCTATCCTGTGCTTGGCTCTCGCGAAGAAACTGAGCTATTGAGTGGCTTGAACGTCGAACGGGATGAGGACGGCATGATCGTGGCGGATAAGCGGCAGCGCACTAGCGTGGCCGGCATATTTGCCGCGGGCGATGCAGTCAATTCGTTGAATCAGATCTGCGTGGCAGTCGGCGAAGCCGCGATCGCGGCGACGGCTATCCATTGCAGCTTGCCAGGCAATCCGCTTTGAAGCGGCGGCAGGCCGCTGCGACATCAGCATCGGCGTGAGTAGGCTAACTGCGCCGCATCTTGCTTCGCACTGTCGCGGCTCAGAGCGAGGGAATCTGTGAAAAGATGGTCTGGCCGGGCCGGGACGCTCACGGCGCGGCTCACCCAGCTTCATGGTAGCCTGATCACTTGTCACGCAACGCGTTACGCTTGCCACCATGGCTTCCACGTCGATTCCCGGCACCACCCGCTATCAGGACGAGGCACACCATCCAGGGGATCTTCTCAAGATCTTTGTGCTGCCCCATTTGGGCCTCTCGGTGAGCCAGGCGGCCCGAGATCTGGGCGTGGCTCGTCAAACGCTTCACCGGATCTTCGACGGCAGCGCGAGCATCACGCCCGAAATGGCGGTGCGTCTCGAGGCCTTTTGTGGCGTGCCGGCGATGCACTGGTTGGAACTGCAATCCGCGCATGATGTCTGCGACGCTCGTACTTCGCTCGAGCAGGCGCTGACGAAAATTGCGAAACACAGGCTCTCCCGTGTTGCAATGAAGCAGCTTGGAGCAACAGATGAACGATAGTACCGTAATGCCCCAATACGCTCGCACGGGCGTCCCGGGGCTCGACGACATTCTCGTTGGCGGACTGAGCCGGGGCAACTTGTTCCTTCTCGAGGGAAGTCCGGGCACGGGCAAGACGACCATCGCGCTGAGTTTCCTGCAGGCTGGCGCCGAACTGGGGGAGCCATGCCTTTACATCACGCTCTCCGAGACGATGGAGGAACTGCGCAACGGCGCCTTGTCGCACGGATGGCGGCTCGGTCCACAGATCAGCATCTTCGAAGTCAGCCCGTCCGAAAATCTGCTTGACGCCGATCAGCAGCAGACGCTGCTCTATTCCTCCGACCTCGAGCTGGGCGAGACGACGCGGCTCATCCTCGGCGAGTTCGAGCGCGTGAAACCGAAGCGCGTGGTCATCGATAGTCTTTCGGAGATTCGCTTGCTTGCGCAAAGCTCGCTGCGCTACCGCCGGCAGATCCTGGCATTCAAGCATTACTTCGCGGGCCGCGACGCCACGGTGCTCATGCTGGACGATCTCACCTCCGATGCGGCGGACAAGACCGTGCACAGCGTGGCGCACGGCGTCATCAAACTGGAGGAGTTATCGCCGCAATATGGCGCCGAGCGCCGGCGCCTAAGGGTGCTCAAATACCGCGGTCAGCATTTTCGTGGCGGCTATCACGATTTTGCGATCCGACACGGCGGGGTGGCGGTGTTCCCGCGACTTGTCGCCGGTGAGCACCGAACCAGTTACGCGCGCACGCAAATGACAAGCGACGTTGCGGAACTCGACGCTTTGCTCGGCGGGGGTGTCGAGCAAGGATCCAGCACGCTTATCCTTGGTCCCGCAGGGACCGGCAAGAGCCTCTTCGCGATCCAATTCGTCACGGCGGCCGTGCGGCGGGGCGAAAAGGCTGCGCTCTTCGTCTTCGATGAAGAGCTCGGCCTTCTGTTCGACCGTGTGCGCCCAATGGGCATCGACCTCGAAGCCATGAGAGATGCCGGTGATCTGCACGTCGAACAACTGGACGCGGCAGAGCTGTCGCCGGGCGAGTTCGCGCATCGCGTGCGTGCGAGCGTCGACCGCGCGCGTGTAAAGACGGTTGTCATCGATAGTCTGAACGGGTATCAGGCCGCCATGCCTGAGGAAAACGCGCTCGTACTGCACGTGCACGAGTTGTTGCAGTATCTGAATCGGCAGGGCGCGAACACCTTTTTGACGGTCGCCCAGCACGGCCTCGTCGGCGACATGAAGGCGCCGGTCGACGTGACCTATCTTGCTGACACGGTCATCCTGCTTCGTTACTTCGAAGCGATCGGGCGCGTTCGACGCGCGGTGTCGGTCATCAAGAAGCGCACCGGGGCTCATGAGGAATCGATCCGCGAGTTCCGTATCGGTTCAGAGGGGCTCACGCTCGGAGAGCCGCTGGAAGATTTCCAGGGGGTGCTTCGAGGCGTACCGACGTTCGTCGGAAAGTCGGCGCCTCTGCTGACGCCGAAGACTGCAACCAAGGACTGACGATCGCATGGCCGAAACCGAGCGATGTCCCGTGCTGCTCCTCACCCCGTCGGGACGCGACTGCGTCGTTGCGCAGGCGCTGTTGGGGGCGGCCGGGATCGACGCAGAGCCGTGCAAGAACGTAGCGCAACTCGGCGAGACGTTGAGAGACGACGTCTGCTGCGTTATCGTCGCCGACGAAGCGTTGAACGGCGCCGACCTCGCCACGCTGGCGGGATGGGTGTCGTCGCAGCCGCCGTGGTCGGACCTTCCATTTGTCGTACTCACACAGCGCAGCGGTCCCGTTCGCAGACCGATGGCCGAGCGGTTGATTACGGCACTCGGCAACGTCACGTTCATCGAGCGTCCGTTTCATCCGACGACGTTCGTAAGCGTCGTCGAAACAGCGGTGCGGGGCCGGAATCGCCAGTTCGAGGCTCGGGCTCGAATCCGAGAACTCGATGAGGGCGAAGCGCATCTTCGCATAGCACTCACGGCCGGACACCTCGGCTCCTGGAGCCTCGATCTTTCCAGCAACACGCTGACAGCATCGACGACTTGCAAAGCGATATTCGGCCGCTTGGAGACCGACAATTTTACTTATGAAGAACTGATTGCAAGCACTCATCCCGAGGATCGCGAGCGGGTGCAGGCAGCCATCGCGGTCAGCGCGGAAACCGGCTGCGACTATGCGATCGAGTATCGCAACGTCTGGCGGAACGGGACCGTGCACTGGGTTGAAGTCAGGGCGCGTGTCGTGCGCGACGACCGGATCGTTCGGCTCGTCGGCGTTTGCTCCGACGTGACGCTGCGCAAAACGTCGGAAGATCAGCTGCGCCGGGTGAACGAATCGCTCGAAGTCAAGGTGCTGGAGCGCACCGCGCAACTGGAAGACGCGCATCGAACGGTGCTCGAGGAAATACGGCAGCGCGAGCATACAGAGAAGCTGCTGCGGCAGGTCCAGAAGCTCGAGATGATCGGCCAGTTGACGGGCGGCATCGCGCACGACTTCAACAATTTGCTGATGGCGATCATGGCGAATCTCGAACTCGTGCGAAAGGAAGTGCCGCCGGAAGAGCGAGTGGGTCGGTTGGTCGATGGCGCGCTGAAAGGCGCTCAACGCGGCGCCGCGCTCACTCAACGGCTGCTCGCGTTCGCGCGACAGCAGGTCCTTAAGGTCGAGCCTGTCCAGATGTCTGCGCTGGTTCACGGCATGGCCGACCTTCTGGACCGGTCGATTGGCTCGATGATCGAACTGGTCATCGATACGCCCGAAGAAGTGCCGTTTACTCGCGTCGATACAAATCAGATTGAACTGGCGATACTGAACCTGGTAGTCAATGCGCGCGATGCGATGCCCGATGGCGGCGCAATCCAAATCAGCGTCGATACCGCGCATTCTGCGGGCGATGGCGACCTGCGAGCCGGCGACTACGTGCGGGTGACAGTGAGAGACACAGGCACTGGCATGGACGCCGCGACACTCGCCAAAGCGACGGAACCCTTCTTCACGACCAAGGAAGTGGGGAAGGGCACGGGGCTTGGCCTTTCGATGATTCACGGTCTCGCGCGTCAGCTACAAGGCGCGCTTCGTCTAGAAAGCACGTATGGAAAGGGCACGCGTGCATCGCTCTGGCTTCCTGTCACGGGTCGGCCGGCTGCCGAGGAGCGTATCGCCGATGACCCGAAGGACGACGGTCCGGCCGACGCCAGCGAGCTGCGCGCCACCGTACTAGTCGTCGATGATGACCCACTTATTTTGTCAAGCACATCTTATCTCCTGCAGGACCTTGGACATGAGGTGATCGAGGCCGCATCAGGGGACGCCGCGCTCCAAGTCCTTCGCGCAGGCCAGAAAGTTGACGTTCTGCTAACTGATTTCTCAATGCCCAAGATGACCGGCGTTGAATTGGCCAATGCGGCGCGGGCACTCAGGCCCGTCCTGCCTGTCATACTCGCAACCGGCTACGCGGAACTGCCGGAGGGCACCGGAGCGGACCTACCGAGACTACGCAAGCCGTATCAACAAAGCCGGCTTCTGCAAGAGATCAGGAACGCCGTGAAAAGCTTGGAATCGCCGCAATCCGGGGCGCAGTAAGCTGTCCATCGCACGAGCCAGCGAACGGGCCGCCTTCCGGACACGTAACAGCCTTGACGAACGAACGACGTCTGCAGAGATGGTTGCCGCTTAACGCATATGGCTGCACGGATTTACTTCCTCACCCTTTCGTTAGCTGGTTGGCCGTTGTGCTAAATTCCGCAACCGGCCGGTTTCTGCCGTTCGACCAAGTCGCAGTGTGACCGCTCCAGCGGCCGGTTCAGGTCGAGACCTGACCGACGCCGGACCGGTGTACATGGGGCTGCATCAACCGGTTGAAACGGCCCCGAACGCGTTCGTTGACAGACGACTGCCAGCTAATCAGCGGATCGGCACGCCAAGATCCTCCTCCAGGAAGCGCAGAATCGCCTCTGCCAGCGCCTCGCGAGGATACGCATTCTGTGTAACGAAGAGCGCCCCGATCGTAGGGTGGGTCCGCGCAACAGGCACCGCGAGCGCCCAGTGATCCGCATTGACGTAGGCGAGAAGCGTGCTGCCGGGGACAACCTGATCGTAAAAGATGACCTGACTGTCGTTCCGCGAGTCGACGCGCGCGAGCTTGTCATAGCTCGACTTCAGGATCGAGGAGATTCGCTCGGGCTGCGGGAACGTCACGACCGAGTAGTAATGCAGATCAGCCGGAAGCGGATGCTGCGCGAGCCACGCTTTGCGAGTCGCAGGTCTCAAACTCTCTACGGCACCACCATCGCCCGATGTGCAGGTTGCGCCCGGAACATATCGCAACAAGTCGGCCTGATATTGGTCGGCGTCGTTGGCGAGCGGGGAGCCGCCGATTGCACCGGCGGCACTCACCACCGCCGCCACGCGGCTTCGTATCTCAGGATAGGCGACCAGTGCTTCCAAAATGTCGGGCGCCCCCTTCGAATAACCAATCAACACGAGCCGCGGCGCGTCCTCCGATGCCGGCATAGCCATGATCGCGTCGCGAATTTGCCGTGCATTGTTAGTGGAACTCGACAGCGCGTCGACGTTGATGAGCGCTGCATCGAAGCCATACTCGCGAAGATGCGTCACGACGGTATCCGGCGTATCCAGCCAGGGATCGAAGCAATCGTAGCCGACGCCATGCACCACCGCCCCAATCAGGTGCCGCCTGGACTGGCCAAGTTCGACGGGCTCGCCGGTGCCAGGGGACTCTGCGCCGACCCGCGTCAGCGCTTGCTCGCACGGGCGGTAGTCGGGTAGCGCTGCACCGCGTGCTTCGAGGACCGCGCAATAAATTTCCCGAAAGCGCCCTCGCTTATCCATGACGCCAGCCTGAGACGCGGGCATGAGAACCATCGGGGGTGTATCGGCCGAGTACGGGATAAGCGGCTTCGCCGCGCATGCGCCGAAGAGAACGCACGACGTGATCGTCGCTAACCAAGCGCTGATCTGGCGGCACGCATCGAAGGCAGCGGCAACCTGACGCTTGAATTGAATGAGCGCCCATCTCGATCTCGAGTCACTGACTCGCATTGCCGGTTGCTCCAGTTTGACGAGTATCTGGCTCTTCCAGATAGGGGACCCACTCAAGAAAATCGACATCCGACAGACTCCGTGGCCGGGTGGCGAAGAACACGACCGCGCGCAATCCGTCCGTATAGTAAGTCGCACCGTCAAGGGTTATACGAGGACGAGTCGGCGGTGCGGGGCCAACACCGTTCACAAATCCGAGCTTTTCGAGGCCGCTCGAATACATCAGGTCCTGCATCAGAAAGTTGCGTGCCTCGTCGACGTTCTCGTGGAGAGTGAGGCGTTTTTTATCGCGGGGCGCAAAGCGCCCGCCGACAGGGCGGCCGACCTGCGCGACGTAGACCAGTTGTCCCTGAAAGCGGATCGGAGCGAGCCATCCCCGGATCCAGTTTGCGGGCGCCCCGGCCTGCGCCTGCTTGCGCATGACAAAGTCCGGTTCCCGACCGAAGACGCGCTGCGCGAGGTCAAACTCCCGCGCATCGCGCCGATAGTCGCGCCGCACCAGCGCTGCGCCGATGTCGGTGAGCTGGCCAATGCCAATGGCATTTAGCGGATCGGCCTGAATAGTCCCGCTCGGGTCGGTGGCACAGCATGGTAGGCGCTCGAGCGCCGCGCGCAGCGACGCCAGGTCCTGGTAGTCCGTGATTCCAGTGGCAGAGGGTGGCAGAGGGATCTGCGACAGCCGTGGATCCATTGTGCCGCCTGGCACACGCAGAAAGATCGAGAAGGGCATCAGCGTCTGGTTTCCCAGCAGATCGACATTGACGAGCTTGATGCCTTGATCGGGGTTGGTGAACAAAATGCCCGATCGTGTCTCCCCCGCCGGGATGGGGTTGTTGAACCTGAGATCACGGAAATAGTCGTCCATGCGCTTGTTGCTTGCGCCGCCAAACAGCGTATGCATTGACCATGCGACTTCATGAGGTGAAAAGTAGTCCGGGTCCGTGCCCGAGCGTAAAAGCCACAGCGCCTGCGACGTCCCATTCTGCACTTCGAGCCAAAGCGGCTGCACTCCCGTTCTGTTGACGTCGGCACCATACATCCGCTTGCTGTCTTCCTCGCTAAGCACCGTTGCGCTCACGCGTACGCCGCGACTGGAGGCGCTGACCTCGCGCTGACGCAACGGCTCAGCGTCCGCCTCGGGCGGAACTTGCCATGTCGAGCAGCCGGCCAGCGCGAGCGCCAGGCATAGCGCGAGTCCTGCATTAGACCGTCGCCTGCGCAAGGTCTGCTGGATGGTCATGGCCTCGCTCCTGGCGTCACCCGCAGTACCTTGTACGGAGTGATCCACGGGAAGATTTCGATCTGCGATAACGGCCTCGGCGTGCGATCGAACACCAGCACGACGCGGAAGCCGTCGGTGTAATACGGGTCGGTCGTCAAATTCCTTCGCGGCGCAGCTTCCAACACGGCACCCACTCCCGTCACTAGTCCCATCTTGAACAGGTTCTGGGAATACGCCATGTCTTCGGTCAGCGCAGTGCGTGCCTCATCCACCTCCGGGTCGATCTTGTGTGTCGTGAACGTTGACGAGTGCCACGTCAGGCGAATCCCGATATCGCGGCTGATCTGTCCAACCCACACAGGCTTGTCGTGATAGCGCATCGTGCTGAGCCAGAGCCGCATATGGTTGCGCTGGTGAATGTCGCCCCGCGCCTTTTGAAGCGCGAGGTCTTGGGCGCGTCCGAACAGGTAAAGGTCGCTCACCGGCGCGTTGACGTACGCTTGGCCCGACAACGCGGCGCTGATCATCCGCTCGATTGCCCCCGACCACTTTCGTTCCGTGAGGCTCCAGCCCCGCCGCACCAGTGCGGGAAAGGCGTCGTCGAGGCTGCCGACGATCACCAGGTTGAGCGGGTCGCCCTTCTTTGAGCCGTCCTCGTCAGTTGCGCAACAGGGCAGTGCTTCGAGCGCTTCTCGAAAGCTCGCGTCGTCCGTGTAATTTACAGTGGGCTCCTGCGGATCGGTCGCCCGTCTGAAGACCCGACTACGCTTGTAGTCGGCTTCAAACCCAGGTACCGATACGAAAACGGAGAACGTCCGAGCGTGTCCGCTCGCGACGAGATCCAGTTGCACCAGCTTCGCGCCCGCGTTGAAATTCGTCAGCACAAACCCCGCGACCGTCTCTCCGGGACGCACGGGGTTATGAAAAGCGAGACTACGGAAGCGGCGCGCGAGCTCGGAACGCTGGTCGGGCGGAGCATCGCTGCTGAAAGCCTCTGCCGCCTCCGATGCGGGAAAGAAGTTTGGATCCAGGCCGGGTGACAGGAGAAAGTAGTTGTGGTCCTCGCGATTGCGGACCTCGATCCAGACGGGCTGAATTCTTCTTTCGGCAAGCGGGACACCGTACACCGCCGCGCTTTCCTCTGAGGACAGCACGGCTGTTGAAACCTCGATGCCGGCCTCGTCGCGTGTCACGGCCCGGTTTTGGTAAGCCGGTATTGCGGCTTCTGGCGGAACCGCAGCGCAACCGACCACTAGATAGCCGACGGAAATCGCAATCAGCATCCTGGTAACGACGCTGTTCATCAAGTCAACTCCGGGGTTGACACCGTGGCGTTCGGTCGCGCGGATCAGCTAGCTAACTGCGCGCCGCCCTCACTGAGCTTGCAGGAGTACGCTACCCAGTTTAGTAGAGGTTGGGGCGCCGATGGGGTAGCGACCGTGGATCGCATCCGTGCAGCACGGAGTTGATGATCGCAAAGTCTTGATTGCTTTCCGGCCGCGTCCCTAAGCGGCTTGCACGGATCGGCGCCGGCCAAATCAAAGCAGATGGCCCGCCGCGATTTCCGGGGGCGGAAGCACCGCAAAAAGATCGATCTGACAAATTCACTCACTAAGCACTGGCAAAACGCCGCCGACGCGACAGGCGTCGGTTGTCGTGGCTATGCGACAGACCGTCTGCGGATAGCAAAGCGTTGAGAGGGCGAGTGCAGGACGGCGAGTTCGCCGGCTTCCCGTCCCGACTCTGCTACAAGCATTCCTGCGCTTGCTCAGGTAACGCGCACGAACTACCCTTCGGCGAAGAACCACTCCGACATCGTCCGCGCTAGTTCGCGCACGACCTCCGCGTCGGTCCGGCCGGAGGATGCGCGCACGTGAAACGAATGATCTGCGTCGTCCACCACATGCAGCGTGGCGCGCGGCCCCAGCGTCTCGACGACCGACCTCAGCAGGTGAAGCTCGGCCAGCTTGTCGCGCGTGCCCTGCAGGAAGAGAATCGGCACCGTGACGTCCGCCAAGTGCCGCGCCCGCTCGACGCCGGGCGCCCCAGCCGGGTGCAGCGGGAACGCGACGAAAGCGAGGCCACGCACGCCGTCGAGCGCGGAGATGGCTTGGGCCTGGGACGTCATGCGGCCGCCGAACGACCTGCCGCCCGCGAAGAGCGGCAGGGCTGGCAGCCGCCGGCGGGCCTCTGCGACGGCTGCCTGCACGGCAGCATGTGCCACGGCCGGCGAGTCCACCCGCCTGGAGCCCCGCTCCATGTACGGAAACTGGTAGCGCAATGTGGCGACGTTCGCCGCGGCAAGCGCGTCGGCCAAAGACGACATGCCGGCGTGCTGCATGCCCGCCCCCGCACCGTGCGCGAAGACGTATAGCGCTCGCGCGTGCGCTGGCACTTGAAGGAGCGCAGAGACCTTAGAGCCGTCGGGTAGTGCGAGCGAAAGCGATTCTGCGTCGTCCATGGTATTCAGGTCGTGTCGGTGTGGTCTTTGTGCCGATTCTGCATCAATGAGGCATCGGGAGACGCTTGTGGCAGCTTCCGGCAAGGCATTGCTCGGGCGGACTTTGCCGGCCGATCCATGGAGCGCGCGCATCGCGGAGGGCGCCGCAGTCGCGATGTGTCGGTTGACGACCGAAAGCCCGACAGCAATGTGATTTGCGCTTCGAGACATTCGCGTAATAGCACGCCTGCATCATTGTTAGCGAGCTGTTACGACACTGCAAGCAGCGTCAAAGGAAGTTCTCGGAGGGCGGTTCATTTATCGGGCTCCCTGAAAGAGCAGGTCCGGCAGCAAGAAGCTCTTAGTCGACGCATGGTTGGCCGCGTATGGCCGCGACGCGGGTACGTCGCTCGCTAACGCCGGGACCATCGAGCGGCAGCGCGTTCGACGCTGCGCTAGCGTCGGCTCGATCCCGCCTGACGTGCCGCGAACAGACACAGCATCTCGTACATCATCGTTGCGGCGACGAGCGCGGTGTTGCCGCTCGGATCATACGGCGGCGACACTTCAACCACATCGCCGCCGACCCAGTTCAACCCGTCGAGTCCGCGCAGCAACGCAAGCGTTTCGCGCGTCGTCAATCCGCCGATTTCCGGCGTGCCGGTGCCAGGTGTGAACACCGGATCGAGCCCATCGACATCGAGCGAAAGATACACGGGCGCATCGCCGACCACGCGCCGCGCTTCTTCGACGATCGCCGCCGGGCCGCGTTCCTCGAACTCTTCGATGAATACCACGCGCATGCCGTGATCCAACGAATAACGCCAGCCTTCGTCGGTATTCTGCGCGCCGCGTATGCCGATCTGAATCGTGCGCGTGGGCTCGAGAAGACCCGCTTCGACCGCGCGTCTGAACGGCGCGCCGTGCGTGAATTTCGAGCCCTTGAACGCGTCCCACGTGTCCGTGTGCGCGTCGATATGCACGAGCGCGAGCGGCTGCTTCGGCGCGATCGCCTGAAAGACCGGATAGGTGATCGAGTGATCGCCGCCCGCGATCAGCGCTATCTTCCCCGCGCGGAATACCGGCTCGAAAAAGCGGCGGATATCGGCGTGCGCGGCTTCTAGATCGTAGAGATGCTCGAAGGGCACATCGCCGATATCGGCCACGCGGCACGCTTCGAACGGATTGAATCGCGTGACGTGATGAATCGCGCGCATCATCGTCGACATGTTGCGGATCTCGCGCGGCCCGAAGCGTGCGCCAGGACGCGCGGTGACACCGCCATCGAAGGGCACGCCCGCCAGCGCGATATCGAGCGCCGCGAGGTCGCGCTCGAACGGCACGCGCATGAAAGTGGGAATGCCGGCGAAGCGCGGCAACTGCATCTGCGAAAGATCGGTGCTGGCCATGATGAGTTCCCGCTGATCAGAACGTGGGCGGCGTGTTGACCCAGAGTATGCGCGTCACCGCATCGCCCGGATTGCGATAGCTGTGCGGCTCGGTGCTCGGAAAATAGAACGAATCGCCCGCCTTGAGCGAATAGCTCTGATCGCCGAGCGTGAGTTCCAGTTCGCCTTCGAGCACATAACCCAACTCTTCGCCGACGTGATGAATCTGCTCGTCGCTGCGGGCAAGCGGCTCCAGTACGTGGATGTCGCCCTGAAGCAACTGGCCCGGACTCGGCACGACAAGGCGTTCGAGCATGATGGAGCCCTCGGCACGTCTGCGTTTGCCGGCCGCCGGAGCGGCCCGCGCGCCCGGAAAGCGCACCGAGGGCCGCTCGCTCGCACGCTGAACGGGCGAAGCCGTGAGGGTCGGCGCGGACAGCAGTGCCGCGATGTTGGTGTCGAGCGCAATGGCGAGCTTGTGCAGCATGGCGAGCGAAGGCGTCGCGTGGCCGCCTTCGACCTTCGACAGAAGACTTTCCGAGCAACCCGCCGCTCCCGCGAGCACCTTGAGCGTCATCTGTCGCACCATGCGCGCATGACGCAGACGCGTGCCGAGGCCATCGGCGGCGGACGCCGGCGCGGCGTTGGCTTTAGGTGAAGTACGCGCTGCAGTTGAGGAAGGTCGTTTGCTGGCCACGAATGAACACCATCGAAAAGAAGAAGGGCGCGCTCATGCGAGCACCGTGAACTCGACTTCGAGCGGGTTGAGCGCGTTGATCGGAATGATATCCTGCGGGCACGCCGACATGACCACGACGCAGTCCATCGCGGCCCTGATATCCACGTAATCGCCGGACTTCGACACGGGCGGCAGCCAGTCAATCGAATAATCCGGCTTGACGGGAATGTTCATCCAAAGATTGAACGGCTGGGGCACTTCCTTCGTGCGCAAGCCAATAGCCTTCAGCGCAAGCCGCAGGTTGTCCGCGCAGTTGTCGTGATAGTGCTCGACGCCGAGATTGCGATAGCGGTACAGATCGCACGCGGCGATGAGCGTATCGTGCACGCCCGGCGACGTATCCGTGACGAGTTCGGCAATCGGGCGGCGCTGGTTGGTCACGAGCGGATCGCCCGGCTGCGGAATGATCTTGTCGATGAACGCGCGCGTATGTTCGAACGACAGAAACTCGTTCAGATGCTGCGCGTTGAAGATCCACGTATCGCACACTTGCGTGCCGTGCGGATTGGCGATGCGGATGGTCTGCCCGGCCTTCACGCGCACCGCGCGGCCGCAGCGCGCGGGCACCGTATACGTCATGCCGATTTCAGGCGTGCCGTCCGGCGAGATGGGTTCGTTGAGCGTGGCGTTGACGCCGGTTTCCTGGCCGTTGTCTTCGGTGCTTGCAAGAGTCGTTGCGGATGCGTTCATGTGGGCTCCTTCAGTCGTTGCAGAGTGTGGTGAGGCAATGAGCGAGCGCGCGTGCGCCGAGCACGAGATGTCCGGCGTCCGTCGCTTCGGCGGGGTTGTGGCTGATGCCGTCTATGCTGGGCACAAAGATCATTCCGCTCGGGCAATGTTTCGCGAGATACATGGCGTCGTGGAATGCGCCCGAGGTCAGATGCAGCGCGCGGGTATCGAGCGCGCGGCAGGCTTCGTCGATGCGCGACAACACGGACGGATTGAACGCGACGGGCGCATGGGCGAACAGCGCTTCGATGCGCGCGCCATGAGATTGCGCGATGGCCTGCGCGTGTTCATCGAACGCGCCGAGCACGCGCGCGTCCGGATGGCGGAAGTCGACGGTGAAACTCACCGCCGACGGAATCGTGTTGATCGAATTCGGCGCGATGTTCCAGCGGCCGAACGTGACGCGCGTATCGGCGCGGCCGAGTTCATGGGCGATGGCATCGAGTTCCCGATGCAGCGCGATGGCGAGCGTCATCGCGTCGCGGCGCAGTGGCATCGGCGTGGTGCCCGCGTGGGCGGCGATGCCCTGCACATGGAACGCGTACCAGCGCACGCCCTGAATGCCGCTGACGACAGCGAGCGGCACCTCGGCCTTTTCGAGTTGCGGACCTTGTTCGATATGCAGTTCGACGAAGGCATGCGCGGCGTCTTGCTGCGCGCGCGGCGGCAGTTCGGGGAACGCGCTGACGTGGCGTTGCAGCGCCGCGCTCAGGGTTGTGCCTTCGGCGTCCTGCACGTGCGCATAACGCGCCATCCGCGACGGCTCCACGAAGGCGCTCGATCCCATCGCGCCCGGCGAGAAGCGCGTGCCTTCCTCGTTGGTCCAGATCGCGACTTCGAGCGGGCGGCGCGTGGGCACGTTCGCATCGTTCAACGCGGCGAGCACTTCGAAGCCCGCAAGCACGCCGTAACATCCGTCGAGCTTGCCGCCGGCAGGTTGCGTGTCGATGTGGCTGCCGGTCATCACCGGCGCAAGTGCTGCGTCGCCCTCGCGGCGGAAAAACAGATTCGCGCACGCATCCACATGCACGCTGCAGCCGAGCGCACGCGCGCGGTCGATCAGAAAGCGCCGCGCTTCGATATCGCGTTCGCCGAGCGCGGGGCGGTCCACGCCGCCGTCATCGCGCGCGCCGAATGCAGCGAGGGCTTCGATCGATTCGAGCAGGCGCGCCGCGTTCACGGCATCCGCCACTTGTCTTGCGCTCACGATGTCACTCCTTCGCTCACGAAATCGAGGCTGCGTTCCAGCCACGGTTTAAGGAACTGCTGCAAGCGCGGTGTGCGCGTATTGCCGAACAGTTGCGCGGGCGGTCCGGCTTCGACGATTTTCCCGGCTTCCATGAACACGACCTTGTCGGAGATCTTTGCGGCGAAGCTCATCTCGTGCGTGACCATCACCATCGTCATGCCTTCCTGCGCGAGCGAACGGATCACGTTGAGTACTTCCTCGACGAGCTCGGGATCGAGCGCGGATGTGGGTTCGTCGAGCAGAATCACTTCGGGTTCGATGGCCAGCGCCCGCGCGATGCCCACGCGCTGCTGCTGCCCGCCGCTCAGCCGCGCGGGATACGCGTCCGCCTTGTGCTCGAGACCGACACGCGTGAGCGCGGCCAACGCTTTCGTGCGCGCGTCGCGCCTGCTCATCTTCTTGGCGAGCACGAGCGGCGTCGCGACGTTGTCCAACGCGTTCATGTGCGGCCAGAGATTGAATTGCTGGAAGACCATCGAAATAGGACGGCGCACGTCGGCGATGCTGGCTTCGCTGTCACGATCCTTCGCCGTGCGTCCTGTCGATCGATAGCCCAGCAACTGGCCTTTGATCCACACTTCGCCTTCGTCATAGGCTTCGAGAAAATTCATGCAGCGCAGCGCGGTGGTCTTGCCCGAACCGGACGGCCCGATCAGCGTGACGATCTCGCCGCGCATCACATCGAGGTCGATGCCCTTGAGCACGCGGTTCTCGCCGTACGACTTGCCGACGGCGCGCAGCTTGAGTATCGGAAGGTCGCTCATGATGTCTTCTTCAGAAACGGAATGCGGGAAGTCGCGGCCTGCGCGATCAGCGACACGGCTTGCGTCAGCAGCCAGTAACATGCGATCAGCAGCGCATACGGACCGATATACGTGTAGCTCGATGCGACGATATCGCTGGCCGTCATCGTCAATTCGGGCACCGTGATGATCGACGCGACCGCACTCTCCTTGATGACGAGAATCGTCTGGTTCGCGATCAGCGGCGCCGCGAACGCGAGCGCCTGCGGCAGTTCGATGGAGCGGAACGCGTCTCGCCGGCTCACGCCGAAAGCGGCGGCGGCTTCGAGCTGACCGCGCGGAACGCTCGCCCATGCCGCGCGAAAAAGCTCCGCGAAATAAGCGCTCGAATAGAACGCGAGCGAAAGGATCGTGGCCTGCACGGCTGACAACGTCACGCCTAAAACCGGCAGCCCGAAGTACACGATCACGAGTTGCGACAGATAAGGCGTGCCGCGCACCAGCCATACGAACGCGCCATAGACGAGCGCGAACGGACGGCCGAACGCGAGCCGCATCGCATTGATCGCGAAGCCCGCGACGATGCCGATGAACGCCGTCAGCACGCTCACTTCGAGCGTGATGCCCATCGCTTCGATGAAGCGCGGAACGAGTGCGATGAAGTTGTTCATGCCGATGCCTCACGGACGCCGTGCCACACGCAGCGCGTACACATGACCCGCGCCCGCGAGCAGCGACGTGATTGCCAGATAGAACATCGCCGCCAGCGCGTACACTTCGAGCGGCCGATACGTCGATGACGAAAGCTGCTGTCCGACGCGCATCAGATCCGTTACGGATATCACCGACACCACCGCCGATGCCTTGACGATATCGATCATTTCGGAGACGAGCGCGGGCAGCGTCGCGCGCACGACTTGCGGCACTTCGATATGCCACAAGGTCTGACGCCGCGTGAGATTGAAGGTCGATGCCGCCTCGATCTGCCCCGGCGCGATGGAGCGAAAACCCGCACCCAGAATCTGCGACTGATACGCGCCCGTGTTGAGCGACAGCCCGATCGCGGCGGCAGCGAGCCCCGGTAACTCCAGCCCGAGCGCGGACGGCACGTAGTAGAACACCAGCAGTTGCGCGAGTACGGGCGTGCCGCGCAGCAGGCTCACGTACACGCGCGCCGTGCCGCGCATCAGCCGGCTGTCGCTGACCGACATCGTGTAGACGAACACGCCGACGAAGAAGCCGCAGCCGACGGCAACCGCCGACAGCACGAGTGTCGTCAGCGCGCCGTCGAGCAGTTGCGGCAAGTAGCCGATGCAGCGCGTAAGCAGATCGGGACCGTTCATCGCGATGTCAGATAGACGGTGCGGGAAGCGTGGCCGGAACGTCCATCGTCGAGCCGAACCATTTCTCCTGAAGCTTCTTCATGGTGCCGTCGCTGTTCGCTCTCGCGATGCCATCGCTGAAGAGCTTGAGGAGGGCAGCGCTGTCGGCGTCCTTGCGTGCGACCCAGGCGAAGTAGCTCTTCGGACCGATGGTCTGCGGCAGCACCGCGAAAACGCCCGGACGCGACTTCAGCAATGGCCCGAGATTGGCGACGGACTGCGCGACGGCATCGAGCCGGCCGACGGCGAGGTCGGCATAGGCTTCGTCGAACGCGACGTATTGCTTGATCTGCTTGATGCCGGGACCGCCTGCTTCCTTCAGCTTCTTGTCGAGCGCCATCAGCGCCTGCAATTGTGCAGAGCCGGTCTGCGAGCCGACCACCTTGCCGTTCAGATCGTTCGGCGCTTTGATGGAGGTATCGGCGGACCGGGTGAGTACGCCGGTGGTCGCGTCGGCGACGGGAACAGTGAAGGCGAAATGATCGGCGCGGTCCTTGTTGACGGTCACGGCCGTCACGACGACGTCGAAGCGCTTTGCATCGAGACCGGGCAGCAGACCCTGGAAGGGCAGGTCGAGCTGCTTGACCTTCACATCGGGCAGAGACTTGAGGACGTAGGCCATCAGATCGGCGTCATAGCCGACGATCTTGCCGTTATCGACGTATTCGAAGGGCGCGTAACGCGCTTCCGTCGCGATCGTGATTTCCTTGTTCGATTTGATGCGGGCGAGCAGATCTTCCGCGTGCGCAAGCGACGGCGCGGCGGCGTTGAGCGCGAGCGCGCCCGTCAGTGCGGCCAGCAAATGGCGAAGACGTTTGTTCATGACACTCCCCTTGCGAATGGGCTATGTTGAAGGCAATCGGAATTTCATTCAAGCAACTTGAATGTAATTCATTAGGCATGAAGTGTGCCAACGCGAAGCGCCCGGACCTGCGGGGCTTCGTCTTACGACATGCACTGAAAGGGGGGTGTAGAAGCGGGCGAATGCACCGCCGCGCACGGCGATGCACCGGTTTGAAGTATGAAGGGAGTGATTGCGAGAGTCAGTGGGGTCCGCAATAGGGACGCAAGACGTCACACGAGCGACAGGGCGTCCGGCGGCCGCGGCTTAACCAGCAGCGGGGACATGGAGATGGATCCTCGATGCGTCGCGCGCAAGGGTTCGACTAGCAAGCTCGCAACGTTTCGTCAGTCTGGAGATTGCGAACTCGGGTACCCGGCGTACGATCGTACGTTCCGCGCGATCGACGCCCATCGTCCTGCTGCAAAATTGGCACTCGGCCTGAAGCTCGGCCGCCGCCAGTGCGGTCGCGCCCAGCTGTGCTTGTTCCCGACGATGCGCCGCGACGGAAGAATGCGCGCCGGCTGGTGTCGCGGTGCGGCAGACATCGCGTAAGGCGCAATCGGCGGGAAGCACGGTCTCCAGTTCGTCGCGAACGAATCGCCATGCGCCCTGATTACGGTCTTCCTCCTGCGCCCAAACGATGCTGCGCAAGCTGGTGAACCGGGCGAGCACGCGCCGGAGTGGGTCATGCGGGAACGGATAGAGCTGCTCGATGCGGATGATCGCCGTCGATTCGTCGCCGGACCCGTCGCGAGCATCGCGCAATTCGTAGTAGAACTTTCCGCTGCATAGGACGACGCGTTCAACCGCACTTGCATCTGCGATGCGTTCGTCGCCCAGTACGCATTGAAATGCGCCATCGATCATCTCGCGCAGCGTCGAGTGCGACGCGACGTTGCCGTAAAGCTTCGACTTCGGAGACATGACGATGAGCGGCGTCCGACGCTCGGTCGTCGCCTGCTGGCGAAGCAGATGGAACCATTGCGCCGAGGTCGAAGGTACGACAATCCGCATGTTTTCGTCCGCGCAAAGCTGCAGGAAGCGGCCGAGATAGCCGCTCGAATGCTCCGGACCGACGCCCTCATGGCCATGCGGCAGCAATACGGCGAGCGCCGACTCATAACCCCACTTGAACTCGCCGGCCGCGATGTACTGATCGATGAAAACCTGCGCGCCGTTGACGAAGTCACCGTACTGCGCTTCCCAGACAGTCATCGTGGTCTTCGTTTGAACACTGTAGCCATACTCGAATCCAAGCACGGCCTCTTCGGTCAGCGGCGAGTTCACGATGTCGAACCGTCCCTGCCTTGCGGCGATGCCACTGAGCGGCACATGACGGTGGTGAGTGCACGTCAAGCACGAAGACGCGGCCGAAGCGCGCGCCCAAATCGCCATAGAGCTTCCCTGTGAGCAACAATTTCAAACAGGAAGCGCGGCTAATTTCCATCCTTGGCTTTACATAATCAACATTATCAGAGTTTTATTTGTAGGTCCCAAGTTCAAATGTCGTGTTTCTGCTAAGTAGAGATGTCGCGTTTTGGCGTAGGTTCGTCGCCACACAAGCGTTTCAGGAGCGCGGGCGATGAACACGATTGGGATCATCACGATGTCGATGCGTGAACTGGACCGACTCAAGGCGATTCAGGCGGTCGCCGACGCGCGACTCAAACCCGAACGTGCGGCCGAACGGCTGAACTTGAGCGTACGGCAAGTCGAACGCCTGGTGTGGCGTTACCACGCGGCCGGCGTGGCCGGTCTGGTGTCAGGCAAACGCGGACGCCCGAGCAACCATCAATTGCCCAACGGCGTGGCACAGCGCGCGCTGGCGTTGATCCGCGAACGCTACGAGGACTTCGGGCCGAGCTGGCCGAGGTCGAAGCGGCCTTCGACGCGTACGAGACCGCACTCGTCACGAACGACGTCGCGATGCTCGACGCGCTGTTTTTCGATACGCCGCATACGCTGCGCTACGGCGCCACGGAAAACCTCTACGGTTACAAGGCGATCCGCGCGTTCCGGGCTGCACGACCGGGCAAGACACTGGCGCGCACGGTGACCGCGCGCGTCGTGACCACATGCGGCGATGCCTTCCCGTCGCGAACATCGAGTTCCGGCGCGATGGCGATCCGCGCATCGGCCGGCAGACTCAAACGTGCGTGAAGATGCCCGAGGGATGGCGCGTCGCCAGCGCGCATGTAAGCTCGATGGGCGCGTAGCGGCGCGCCTGGCCGACTGCCTGACCAGCAGCGGCCGTTGCGCATCACCGTGAAATGCGTCATTGCGAGGTCAATTCCGTTCGCGCGACGCAACCCGATGAATATTCGATCTGCATCGGAAGCACGTCACTTGCTGCGCAAAGTCCAGCGACGATCGGAAAGAGGGTCGACGCCCGGCAAGTCACGTCGATGCTGTGGCCGATGACCGGCTCGCCGACGTCAATCCAACGCCACGACCGCATCGAGCGCGCCGCCGACCATCGCGCGCAGCGTCGGCTGGATAGCGTCGGCTTTCTCCGGCAGATACACGAACGGCGGCGCTTCATCCATATACGCGGACTGACACATTTCCAGTTGGACCGCGTGAATCCCGTCCTGCGGCGCGCCGTAATGGCGCGTGATAAAGCCGCCCTTGAAGCGCCCGTTCGCGATCCACGTGTAATCGCTTTGCGCGGCCGCATCCGTCACCGCCCTCGTCACCGATTCCGCCGCCGTCCTCCCATCCTGCGTGCCGATGTACAGGTCTGGCAGCTTGCCGTCGAAAAGACGCGGCAGCACGCTCGCGATCGAGCGCCCTTCCCACAGCAGCACGTTCCCGTGCATGTCGCGCAGACGCACAAGCTCGGCGGGGATCGCATCGTGATACGGCTGCCAGTACGCTGTCACGCGACGCTGCTTTTCGGCGGCATCGGGAGCGCAGCCTTCGCGATTCACCTGCTCGCCGCGAAACGTCAGATCGGGGCACAGGCCGGTCGTCGTCTGGCAAAACCTCATCCCGCAGCCACGCCTCGATTGCGCGGTCACGCTCGCGTAATGCACCAAGCGCAAGGCACATGACTACTTCGGCCGAAAAGAAACGTCGGCGCGTCAGAAAATATGCATCATGCCGATGTACGCGCCCGTCTGGGATTGCCCCGCGAGCGGACTCGTGCCCGGATCGGCGTCGCGCGGCGTGGCGAAGACGGAGAACGTACCGTTCGCGCTGTTGCGCACGTAAGCGACCGTGCTGTACAGAAATGTGCGCTTGGTGAAGTTATAGGTCGTGCCGAGCACATAGAGCATCGCGTGGCTCGCCGGGTCATGCGATGCGTCGCCGCCGCCCTCGCCCACGCGGACATAAAAGCCCGCCGCCGTGACGGCCCAAGCGGGCGTCGCCTGATAGGTCGCGCCGAGCCAATAGTGATCGGCGGTGCTGGAGAGGCCCGCGGGCGTGTCGGGCGCGGAATAGTGCGTGTAGGCGGCCTGCACTTTCCATCGATCCACCTTCAGGTTCGCGCCCACGAAGAGTTCGCGCGACGCCTGAAATACGTTGTTCATCTGGCCATTCTGGCTGCGCAGTTCGTCATAGATGCCGCGCACGTCGAAAAGCGGCGAGTGGTAAGTCAGCATGATGCCGTCCGAGCGGCCGAACTCGCCCGCCGCGCCGGAGTTGAACGCGCCCGCCTGACCGCCCAGCGAGTACTGTCCTTGCACGTCGAACCCATGAAACACGGGGCTGTGATATTCGACGTTGTTGCTCGTCTGCTGCCAGTTGCGTCCGCGCACGAGTGATGCCGATGACACCGCCTGTTGCACGAAGGGATCGAATTCCCAGACGCCGTCGCTGTCAATGAACAGATTGCGGCCCGCCTGCAACTGCCCGAATGTCTTCGAGCTCAGTCCGACATAGGCGCGGCGCGACCAGAGACGTCCGCCCCCCGTGGTGCCGTTCATGATCTGGATCGCAGTTTCGAGATTGAACACCGACGTCAGGCCGCCGCCTAGATCTTCGTTGCCTTTGAGGCCCCACATGCTGGTGCCCCAGTCGCCGCCCTCGGCGCTCCATCGCGCGGATGTGCCGCCGGTACCGTTCGCGATGTGATTCAGATATTCGATGCCCCCGTCGAGGCGTCCATACATCGTGACGCTGGATTGCGCCATGGCGCCCGACGCGACAAAGGTGAAACCGACCACCGCTTTCCGTACACAACCTTTCATGTTCGGTTCGACTCCGTTGGGGGTCCGCTCGGATGCGCGGAACCGATGCACGCGAACATAGCACCATCGCGAGAACTCGGCACAGATCCAGTAACCGCAACGGTCAAGAACTAGAAGATGATCTCAATCGAAGTCCGTTTGCTGCGTCCCGCGCAGCTAGCGATCCAACGGGCAGCCGCGAGCAGCCATACTTCAGCCGGTCGAGGTCGCCATCGGCGATGCTACTTGTTTCGCCAAGCAAGCTCGCTTTCAGTCCCGAACGTCGCTAAGACCTTAGCGCGCACGTCGGACCTCGATGGTCGACACAGCTACGCAGATAAGAGCGTTCCATCCACCCTTTCGTGCTCAAGGGGACGAACCGCTATCAGGCCGGCTCGGTTGACTATCTCAATGTCGCCAGCGCGCAGACCATTGCGCTCGAGAACCAGCGCAACGGCGAGACGATCGAAGCGCGCCGACTGAATGCTAGCGTTCGACTGCTCAAGGCGCTCGGAGGCGGCTGGGATCGCACGGCGCTGCGCGACACGGCGGCCGCAGCGCAATGACACCGTTGTCGTTTTGGCACTAGCTTCTCCGACCTTCAAACCTCCGTACAGACAGGAATTAGCAAATTCCTGCTGTACGTGGAATCGAGGCATGGTCATCGGATCGACGCCTGCATTCGCGTACACCCTGATGCGCGCCAGCGGCCTCTGACTAAGCAACCTCGGCTTTCGACGGCGCCTCAAAGAAAGACCGTTGATATTGAGGGAATGAAGGCGATCGCGATCAATCCGAGAAGCAACATACCGAGGTAAATCCAGATTCGCCTCGAAGCGCAGGCGAGCTCCAGAAAGCCGCGCCGCGCGAGATTTTCATGCTCAGGCTGCCTCCGTCTTGCCGACCATGTACCCGGATCGCCCTTTGCGCGTCAAGAGCAGCAACGTTGCGACACTGACGAGCGTAAGGATGGCAAGCGGCATGAGCGCGAGGGAGTAACTGCCCGTTGCCTCCTTAACCCAGCCGTAGACGTTCACCATGAGGCCGCCACCAAGCAGATTTGCGATGGCGTTAATCGTTGCGAGGCCCGCCGCCGCCGCGCTGCCGGAGAGCATGTCGCCAGCGAGCGCCCAGAAAGGCCCTTTGAACGCATAAGCACCGACCAAAACGGCACAGAGCAGGCAGATCGTCGGGAGCAAGGCGCCGCTAAGCGACGTGGCGAATAGGCCCATACCGATAAGAAGCATCGGAATGACTGTGTGCCAGCGACGTTCCTTTACTCGGTCAGAGCGTCGGCCCCAATAGACCATCAACACGCACGCCAACGCGTAGGGTACGGAGTTAATGAGGCCTGTCTGCATAACGGTCAGGCCGTACGACTTGAGCAATTGTGGCTGCCACACGTTCAGGGTGCTACCCGCAGCCGACGCACAGGTATCGACAAGAGCAAGGCAAAGGACGTAGCGGTTTCGGAAGAGCTTCGTCAGCGGCATATCCAAGACTTTTTTTGGCGCCTTCGTCTCTGTCGCAAGTTCATTGGCGAGCCACGTGCGCTCTTCCTCCTTGAGCCATCTCGCTTGCTCCGGCTTGTTAGTCAAGAAGAACAGGCACATCAGACCAAGAAGCACAGTCGGCAGGCCTTCAAGGATAAAAAGCCAGTGCCATCCGCGCATCCCTGCGATTCCATCCATCTGCAGAAGCAGTGCGGACAGTGGTGAACCGACGAAGTTACCAAGCGGGATCGCCACCATGAATATAGCAACGATGCGAGCGCGGTACGACGCCGGAATCCAGTACGAGAGGTACAGTAGGACCCCCGGAAAGAAACCCGCCTCGGCAGCACGCATGGTGCCGAGATTCCGTACGTATTCAACACCCCTTCGTTGACGCGCTTGAGTTCATCGGCGTGCACATGGCTGTTCGGTTCGCTCGGCAATCAGAACGCGCGGCTCTCACCTCGCTGCCCGCGTCAAGTTTCTGGATTGACCTCGCCCAGAACGGTCGAATGCCTCTTCCTCCGCTGGTAGCACGCGCTATAACATGCGCTGTCGCGTCTCGCGGAGAATCATCGATACGGGATCGAACAAATCCGTCGTGCCCATGCGAACTGGTTGCGCCGCTCGTCGAAGCTCCGCTGGAAGTGTTTCGGAAGACGGGTGCGGACTGCGCCGTGTCGATGCCTCGCGCCGACGCTCACAGTGAGGCTTGCGGATGCGCGTGTCGCCCAGTCGCGGCGTTATCGCGCGTACTGTTCGAGCGCGTCAGCAAGGGCATCGAAGGTAGCGCGGCAGCGCGGGCTCGCGCGCAGATCTTCGTGCATCGTCACCCACGTTTCGAGCCGGAGCGCGAACGCTTTCGACAGCACGCGTACGAGACCATCACGGCGCGCAATCGCGACATGACATCCGCCGATTCCCGCACCCGCGCGGATCAGTGCGAGTTGCGCGAGATCGCTATCGGCGCGCATCGAAAACAACGCGTGACGAAAACCCGGCAACGTGCGGCTCACATCGCGAATGAACGCGTTTGGCTGGTCGTAGCCGATGACCGCGTGTTCTGCGAGCGCCGCCATGCTGCGCGGCGTGCCGTGACGGTCGAGATAATCGCGCCGCGCATGAAGTCCGACCTCGATCACGCCGACTCGCCGCGCGACGAGTTGCGTCTGGCGCGGGCGCACCATGCGCACGGCAATATCCACTTCGCGCCTCAGCAAGTCCTGCACGCGGTTCGACAGCACGAGTTCGACGATCAATCGCGGATGCCGCTCGCGCAGCGCGGCGATGACCGGCGGCAGCACTTCGACCCCGACCACTTCGCTCGCGGATACGCGCACGACGCCCTGCACGCCCGCGCCGTCGTCGCCCGTGTGGCCGCTCGCCGCGCGCTTGAGCGATGCCGCCGTACTCTGCATCGCTTCGGCGTGCGACTGTAATGCAAGCGCAACGTCGGTCGGCTGAAGCCCGTTCTGCGAGCGCGTAAATAGACTTACCTTCAGCGCCCGTTCGAGCGCTTCAACGTGCCGCCCCGCCGTCGGCTGCGTGATGCCGAGCGCGCGCGCTGCACCCGACAGCGAGCCCTCGCGCAGCACTGCGAGGAACGTTCGGTAAAGCTCCCAGCCGATGTCGTCTGCCATACGTTTTTGAATATCGGATCAACGAGGTTCGCCAATTTTAATGTGTCCGCGAAGGGCGGAGAATGGCGTCATCGACAACCTGGGAGGCGTGACATGGCGCAAGGCGAAACGGTTCTGGTACTTGGGGCGACGGGCGGCATCGGCGGGGAAGTTGCGCGGCAATTGCGCGATGGGGGCTGGCGCGTGCACGGGCTGCGGCGTGGCGCGGGGGCATCGAAGGGCGACGGCATCGAATGGATTCACGGCGACGCGATGAACGCGGCCGACGTGATGCGCGCGGCACAGGGCGTATCCGTGATCGTGCACGCGGTAAATCCGCCAGGCTATAAGCGCTGGGCCGAACTGGTGCTGCCGATGATCGACAACACCATCGCGGCGGCGAAGGCGCAGGGCGCTACCATCGTGTTGCCGGGCACGGTCTACAACTTCGGGCCGGACGCGTTTCCATTCATCGACGAAGACGCGCCACAGCATCCCGTCACGCGCAAAGGCGCGATTCGCGTGGAAATGGAAGCGCGTCTGCAACGCGCGAGCAAGGAAGGCGCGCGAGTGCTGATCGTGCGCGCGGGCGATTTCTTCGGGCCAAGAGCGGGCAATAACTGGCTCGCGCAAGGACTCGTGAAGCCAGGAAAGCCGGTGGCGAAGGTCAGCAATCCGGGTGCGCGTGGCATCGGGCATCAATGGGCGTATCTACCCGATGTCGCTCGCACGATGGTTGAACTGCTTGCGCACCGCCATTCGCTCGATGCGTTCGCGCGCTTTCACATGAGCGGTCATTGGGACGAGGACGGCACCGGCTTTGCCGACGCGATCCGTCGCGTGGTCGCGCGGCGCACCGGGCGGGCGCCCGCTGTCGTCGGCTTTCCGTGGTGGCTGCTCGCGCTTGCCGCGCCGTTCAACGTAACATTCAGGGAGCTTCAGGAAATGCGCTATCTATGGACGACGTCCGTGCATCTGAATAACGCGCGGCTCGTGCAGACGCTCGGGCACGAGCCGCATACGCCGCTGGACGTGGCCGTCGAAAAGACGCTAATCGGCCTCGGATGTCTCGCGCCTGATGCGCTCTGTGTTTCCTCGCGATTGTCGCCGGTTCACCAGCCATGGCCGAGTGGCAGGCGCCGGGCTGTTTCGACCGGCACATGCCTTGTGTCCTCAAGCGAATCGCCGGTGGAACTACCTGGCCCCACACGAGAGCGGACGTTGAACTGGAATCGACGCAATCGCGCCCTCGGAGAATCGCCCGTCTCCGCCCGCCACGTCTCACCGGTCATACCCCGGTGGCCGGCTCAAATCCACTGGTCGTTCGCGACAGTACGCTCGCTTGCCGCGCCGTCGCCTGTGTTCACGACACCTCGCGGCTCGATAAGCAGCAGCTTGACTTCTGCGTTTGCACAGGGCTTGTGCTCGACTCCCTTCGGAACGACTCCCAACTGTCCGGCACGTAATACGATCGAACCATCGCCTGAAGGCCCTGCCCGAAAATCGATACGCAGTTCGCCATCGAGGACGATGAACGCTTCGTCGGTATCGGCATGTCGGTGCCACTCGAACTCGCCTTCGACCTTGACGACCTTGAATTGATAGTCGTTCATTTCAGCGACAACGCGCGGTTGCCAGTGATCGTTAATCTGCGCGATCTTGCCGATCAGATCGATGGTGTCGCACTGGCCGCGCGTGACCGGAGCGGTGGAATGGTTCGAGGATTGGGACATCGTTCTCTCCGTTCAAAGGTTGATGCGTTGAGGATACGCATGCTCCTTCCGGTCGTATTGAACGATCGTGGTGCTTTTAGCCGCGCGGAACGCCGCCCGCGACTTGTAACCAGCGCCCTGGCGTCAGCCCAAATGTCTTCGAAAAGTGTCGCGTCATATGACTCTGATCGGCAAAACCCGCGGCTGCAGCAGCGCAAGCGAGCGAGGTGCCAGCGAGCAGCATGTGGCGCACTGCATCGAGGCGCCGCATCGTCAGATATCGATACGGGCTCGTGCCGTAGAACCTGCGAAAATCGTGCGACAAGCTCCAGCGATCGCGACCCGTCACCGCTTCGAGTTCGTCGAGCGCGACAACGCGCGAGCAATTTGCGTGCAGATAGTCGCGTGCACGCCGCGCCGCGAGGAAGTCCCCTTTGGCTGTTCTTGCAGGCGTACCAGTGACGGCGGCCAAGGCATTCGCCAACTCGGCAAGTGCATCACTCTGTTCAAGCGGCTCGAGCGTATAGCTGACATGCTGCAGCAACGCTACGGTCGCAACCTCGAGGCGCCGATCGGTAGTCACGCCACCTTCGAGGAACGGCAGCGCTTGTCCGCCGAGCACTTCCTGAAAGAGAGCGGGTTCCACGTAGACCATCCGGTATTGGAACCCCTCATCGGTGCCCGCCTGGCCATCGTGAGCCTCATCGGGATGCAGTACGAGCGTGTTGCCCGGCAGGCTGTTCCGCTGGCTGCGCCGATAGTTGAAACTCTGAACGCCAGCGAGCGTGCGGCCGATCGCGTAGGTGTCGTGGCGGTGCATGGAGTATGCGCTGCCGTGAAACCACGCTTCGATGCGCTCGACGCCTTCTATCGGCTCGGCGCGCCTTACCCAGTCGGGGGTAAGACCGCTGCTCGTAGATTCATGATATATGGCCCCGGATGGCCGCCCTGTGCTGATGCGGTGCAGATCTCAAGGCGGTGCGCGCGCAGGCGAAAACCGAATTGTCGCACGTGCGACGACGCGCTACATGCGCCTAGCGCATCCCTACGCAGTGGGACTTCCGCGGCCCTAAACGTCGGCTTGAGGAACGTGGACGGCCGTTCGGTGTTGTGAAGATCCGCTGCCGGCCGGGAGCTTGTGGGCAGTTGCAACCACTGACTGCTTTCCAGCGACGGGTTTGAGGAGGTGACGGGCGCAAACCGACCCAGAACCGCCGTTACCTGGACAGGGTTTTGGCGTCGGGTAACGAAATACACCGATCATTCGACTGCAGGTCCGAAATCTAAAGATGACTGAACGCGATGTCATGTCGGCCGCAGCCTGATCGAACGACGCGTCAAACGAGGCAATGTGTTCGAACGACCATCGCTGCTTCGTCCGACCAGTCGACTAACCCCGCGAGTGTCTCAAGCTGACAGCTCCAAACTCAGGAGAGAGCTAACAGCGCCTAGCGGCGTCCGGTCGAAGCGACATTGGCGCTGCCCCGCCAGGGTACCGACTGCGACCTTCGCATTGCGGTACTGCCGCGCCTGAACATAGCCTTAGGTAAGCGATAGTGCAAACCCTCGATTCGTCATTCCCGCGCAATGGGAATCGCATTTTTGTCCAGGCGGCGCGCGCGCGGCTGGCCGCACCGTCGGCGCCCTCGAACAGGGCGGGCGGGCGGACTGGATCGTGCTCGATTCCGACCATCCCGCTCTCGCCGAACAGACCAGCGCGACGTGGCTTTCGTCCGCCGTCTTTTGCGAACACGGCGAAACGCCCGTGCGCGATGTCTTCGTCGGCGGCAAGCGCGTGATCCACGAGCGCCGTCATCGCGACGAAGCCAGGCATTACGCGGACTATCGCCGGGCGCTGGCGCAGCTTCTCGCCGACGCCTGAACGCAACCGTAATTCCATTGCAGGCACCATGAACGATCTCTTCTCACTCGAAGTCGGCGATGCGCCGCTGATAATCTCCATTCCTCATCTCGGCACGCACATTCCCGACGCCCTGCGCGACCGGTACACGGATATCGCGCTGACGGTCGCGGATACTGACTGGCACCTCGACCGCCTCTACGGCTTCGCCCGCGCACTCGGCGCGACGATCCTCGGCGCGCGCGTGTCGCGCTACGTGATCGACCTGAACCGGCCATCGAACGACGAGAGCCTGTATCCCGGGCAGACCACCACGTCCCTGTGCCCGACGGAAACGTTTCGCGGCGCGCCGCTGTATCGCGAAGGCTGCGCGCCCGACGCGGCCGAGCGCGATCGCGGGGTGGCGACTTACTGGCAGCCGTATCACGACGCTCTTCAGGAAGAGCTGACGCGCCTGCGCAGCCAGCATCGCAATGTGCTGCTGTGGGAAGCGCACTCGATCGCGAGCGTGCTGCCGCGCGTTTTCGAAGGCAAGCTTCCGGACTTCAACATCGGTACGCAGGATGGCCGCACCGCCGCGCCCTCCGTGCAGGAAGCTATACAGCGCGTCGCCGCGGCGAGTCCGTTCACATGGATTGCGAACGGCCGCTTCAAGGGCGGCTTTATCACGCGGCACGCCGGCGCGCCGCAGGACGGCGTGCATGCGGTGCAACTGGAGATGTGCCAGTCCACCTATATGAGCGAAAACGCACCGTTCCACTATCTGCCCGAGGTCGCGAGGAAAGTGGAGCCGGTGGTACGCGGCATGGTGAATGGCGCGCTCGACGCAATCGTCAAGCTGACTGCGAACGCCTCGCGGGCGAAATGAGCGCGAGACGTCCTTGCCGCAGGACGTCTCGGCAATACCTTCTGAACACCACGACCAGAGACGCTCTGGCCAATACACGCTTGCCGAGCTTCATCAGCGCTCCGAGCAGGCGATCAGGCTGGCGGGCGACGAGCCAACCGCATCAACGCGCCGTGTACCCGCCATCGACAGGCAGCGATATCCCGCTCGATCATCTCGAGCGCGACGGCGCGGGCGACCATCGCGGCGCCCCGCGCATTGACGGCCATCACGCGGTCGAATGCGTCCGCGTCGAGTTCCAGCGGCGATTCGAGCGATGCAATGCCCGCGCAGTTCACGAGACCGTCGAACGCTTCGAAGGGCTCCATGCGTCGTCGATGAGCGAACGGTGCGCGCCGACGTATCGAGAACGACGTCGACCGGGAACTCGTCTCCCCAGTTCGTGAATGTCCAAGCGCGCACGTGCTCATTCTTGGGCGAGGCGTTGCGCGTCTTGGCGCCGGCTTCATCGAGCGCCTTGCGGGGCTCGCCATTTCCACTTGCTCAAATCCTTCCCGCGACCAAGATCGCAACCTTTAGCCCCTTGAGAGAATCATTCGTCGTGTTTCCATTTCCGATGATACGTGCCTACTTCTTCCCATCCACGACGGCGACGACCTCGTCGCGCGTGTACTCCTTGTTCGCCAATGCACCAACCGGCGTTTTGGCCAGCACCGCGTCGAGTTCCTCCGGCTTCACTTCCAGAACCGGCATACGGATGTCGTGCGGCATCTTCTTGCCGGCGAGAAGCTGCTGCGTCACCCAGAAGGCGAACGAGGACGCGCCCGGCGGAATCGTCACCGACATCGTCTCGTAACCGCTCTTCTTCTGTTCGGCCCACCAGGCGAGTTCTTCCTGCCGGTTGCCGAGAATGATGATCGGCGTCGGCCGCCCCGCGGCCTTGAGCGCCTGCGCGGTGCCGAAGCCGTCGCCCCCTTGCGTGAGCACGCCGTCGACCTTCGGCAAAGTCGGCAGGATGCCCGCGACCTGCTTCTGCGCGACGGTCTGCGTCCAGTCCCCGTGCACCGAACCGACGATCTTCATCCCCGGATACTTCTTGAGTTCGTCGACGATTCCCTGATGAATCTCGTCGTCCACGGAGACGCCCGCGAGTCCGCGAATTTCGAGCAAGTTGCCCTTGCCGTTCAGCCGCTTCGCCAAGTAATCGACCTGCATGCGGCCCATGCCCTGAAAATCCACGGCAATGCGATACGCGCACGGCTCGGTTGCGATGCCATCGAACGATACGACCGTCACGCCCGCGCCGCACGCCTGCTTGATGACGCCGTTGAGCGCCGTGGGCGAAACGGCATCGACGGCGATGGCCTTGAAGCCTTGCAAGATTAGATTCTGGATCTGCTGAACCTGCTCTGTCGCCTGGCTTTCGGCTGTCGTGAAGCTGGGCGCCGCCGCGACGACCTTCTGCTTCACGGCCGGATCGGCGACGTTGGCCCAGCTCTTGAGCATCTGCTGGCGCCAGCTATTGCCCGCGTAGTTGTTCGACAGCGCGATCTTCATCGACGACGTATCGCCCGTCGCGACCTGCGCCGACGCGCCCGCCGATGCCGCGACCAGGCACAGCGCCACGGCCAGTGTTGTGATTCTCATGCTCGTCTCCTGTTATTGATGTTTTTACCGTCCCGCGCCACGCACGCCGACATGCAGCGAATAGATCGATGACGTCGCCGTAATGAACAGGCGATTTCGATGGATGCCGCCGAACGTCAGGTTCGCGACGACCTCGGGAATGAGGATCTTGCCGAGCAGCGTGCCGTCGGGTGCGTAGCAGTGCACGCCGTCCTCCGCGCTGGTCCAGACATTGCCGTGCTCGTCGACCCGCATGCCGTCCGGCACGCCGCTCTGCATCTCGATGAACACGCGTCCGTTACGCAATACGCCATCGCCCGATACATCGAACACGCGGATATGACGCGGCGCTTCTTCGTCGTGGGAAGCGGCCGAATCCGCGATGTAGATCTGCGATTCGTCCGGAGAAAACGCGAGGCCGTTCGGCTTCGCGAAGTCGTCGCAGACGAGATGCACACGCGCGCCGTCGGGCGATAGGCGATACACGTTGCATCGGCCGATCTCGCTCTCTGCGCGATAGCCTTCGTAGTCGCTCAAGATTCCGTAGTCGGGATCCGTGAACCAGATGTCGCCCTTCGAATCAACGACGACATCGTTCGGCGAGTTCAGCCGCTTGCCTTCGAAATGCGATGCAAGCACGGTCACGCTGCCGTCGTGCTCCGTGCGCGTCACGCGCCGCGCGCCATGCTCGCAACTCACGAGCCGCCCTTCGCGGTCGCGCGTGTTGCCGTTGCTGTAGTTCGACGGCGCGCGAAACACGCCGACGCCCATTCCCGGCGCCCAGCGCAGCATGCGGTTGTTCGGGATGTCGCTCCAGACGAACAGGTCCGTGGCCGGAAAATAGACCGGTCCTTCCGCCCAGAGGCATTCGTCCGTCACTTTGGAAAGGAACGCGTTCGGCTGCAGCAGCAGCCTGAAACGCGGATCATGCACTTCGAAATCGCTGGGTTTCATGTCTCCTCGTCCTTTGTGGTTTGCGTGTCAGCGCGCCGGTTTTCCGCCGGCGGCGACCGTCACCGCGATGATGAGCACGCCGTACACGATGGAGCGCACGCCGGCGTCGGCGCCGACCGCGTTGAGCGCGGCGTTAGTGAGAAACAGGAACATCGAGGCGCCCCATACGCCGACGATCGTCGCCTTGCCGCCCGTGACCAGCGTGCCGCCGATCACGACCACGGCGATCGAGATCAGCATGTACTCGACGCCCATATCGAGCGACGCGCCGCCTGATGTCGCCGCGAGCAGCAGCGCCGTGAGCGCCGCGATCATCGACGAAAGCACGTAGGCAAGGCAGCGCGTGCGATGCACGTTCACGCCCGCGAGCCACGCGGCGCGCGCGTTCTGTCCGATCGCCGAAAGCCTGCGGCCATACACGGCGCGATGAAGCAGCACCGCGAGCGCGACCGACAAGGCGAGCGCAACCAGCGCGATATACGGCACGTTGAAGAGCCGGCTCGTGGCGAATGCGCCCAGCGCGGGCGGCGGCGGCGGAAGCTGGCGCCCTTGCGTAATGGCGATCGACTGGATGATGAAGCTCGACGACAGCGTCGCGATGATCGGCGGAATGCGCAGCAGTCGGATCAGCATGTAGTTCGCGATCCCGACCGCGACGCCCACGCCGAGCGCCGCCGCGACGCCGAGCGCAATGTGGCCGTTGGAGCCGCCCATCGCGTGCATGCCGACGACGCCCGCGAGCGCGATCGTCGACGGCACCGAGAGGTCGATGTTGCCGACACCCGACGTGATGACGAGCATCTGCCCGAGACCGACCAGCACCATGAACACGCCGTAGGTGAGGGCCGTCTGCGCGACATTGCTCGCGATGCCGAAGCCGAAGATGCCGACGATACCGAACCACACGAGCACCGTGCCGACGAAAGACCACGCCCAGGGCGCTTGAACGCCCTTCAGCCGTTCCCACGCGGTATCGTTGTTGGCGAGCGCTTCACCGGAAGTCTGCGATTTCATTGCCGTTCCCCGCGTTGCAGCAGCACGCGCAAGGACAGCACGACGATCAGGATCGCGCCCTGCATGCCGACTTGCCAATCCGCCGAGATGTTGAGAAAGGCGAGGAACGACGCCGCGAGCGTGAGCGTGATGGCACCGAGCACCGCGCCGATGACCGATACGCGCCCGCCGACGAATTCTCCACCGCCGAGAATGACCGCCGCAATCGAGAGCAGCGTGTAGCGCAGCGCAAGGTTCGCGTCGGCGGAGGTCGTGAGCCCGAGCAGCGAAAGACCCGACAGCACGCCGAACACGCCCGCGATGCCGTAAAGCGTCGCCTTGCTGCGCACGAGCGACCAGCCGAAGCGCCGCATCGCGCGCGGATTGCCGCCCGCGCCGCGTATGCGCACGCCGGCCGAGGTGCGCATCAGCAGAATGTGCCCTGCGATGGCAATGAGCACCGACCACACGATCGGCGCGGCGATGAACGGCGTCTGATAGCTCATCGCCGTGCCGAGCCAGCCGGGGCTCGCGCCGCCCGGCGAAGGCAGCAGCACGATCGCGAGCCCGCTCCACACGAACGACAGCCCGAGCGTCACGACGATCGACGGAATTTGTCGCAGTTCGATCAGCGCGCCGACGGCTGCATACGCGAGCACACAGGCGACGAGCGCGAGCGCGCCGAGCCACGGCTCCTTGACGAGCAGCGTCGCGCCGATGCACGCGACGAGACTCACGAATGGACCGATGGACAAGTCGAGATCGTTGACGGTGATGATCGCGAGTTGCGCAAGCGTGGCGAGCACGATCGGCACGGCCAGATTGAGCAGCAGGCTCGACCCGAAATAGCTCATCACGGCGGGCTGCATGACGAGAATCGGCACGAGCACCGCGACGAGCGAGATGGCGGGAAGCAGCGCGCGCAGACGCGCTTGCGTGTCCCGGAACGTGATGCGCGCGGGGGTCATGCGGCCTGCTCCTCGAAGCTCGCAGCGAGCAGCGCTTCTTCCGTGCATTCGTCCGCATGCAAGACGCGCGTGACCGCCGACGAGCGAAAGACATACGTGCGGTCGCAATGCGACAGCTCTTCGTTTTCTGTCGTGTACCAGATGAACGTGCGGCCTTTCGCGGCTTCGTCGTGAACGAGCCGGTAGATGTCGCGCTTGGTGCCTACATCGACGCCGCGCGTCGGATCGTCCATCAGAATGAGCTGCGCGTCCGACGACAGCGCGCGCGCAAACAGCACCTTCTGCTGGTTGCCGCCCGAGAGCGACAGGATGCCCGCGCCCATCGGCGCGCCGCGTATGCCGATCTTCGTGCGCCACGCTTCCACGAGCGCGCGCGCCGCCGCGCGATCGACGAGTCCGCGCTTGCGCTTCGCGCCGCCGAGAAGCCACCGCAAATCGAGATTCTGCGCGATGGACCACACCGGGAACACGCCGTCGCGCCCGCGATCGCCCGCAACGAATGCGGCTTTCATGCGGCCCGCGCCGTGGCTCGTCGCTGCCTCGTAGATGGCGAGCAGCGCTTCGGTCTGGCCTTGGCCCGCGAGTCCGGCGAAGCCGACGATCTCTCCGCGCGATGCCTCGATCAGCGTATGTTTCCTTCCGCCGACGTTCCAGCGGAACGGTTTGTCATCGCTTTGTGCGTTGCGTATGCGTGCGGCGGCCGGCGTTTTCTCCGCTTCCAGATGCTGGCCCATCGCCTGAATGATCGACGCACGGTTCGCCTCGTTGCCCGGCAGCACGCCGACGATGCCGCCGTCGCGCATCACCATCACACGATTCGCGACGCGCTCTATCTCGCCGAGCATGTGCGTAATCAGCAGACAGGTGATGCCGCTCTCTGCCGCGCGCCGGACGAAGGCAAGCAGTTGGTCGGCGGTATGGGCATCGAGCGACGAGGTCGGCTCGTCGAGGATCACGAGACGCACGGGCGCGTCCGTCACCGTGAACCCGCGCGCGATCTCGACCATCTGCTGTTGGGTGAGCGTCAGATCGGACACGAGTTCGTTGCCCTTCAGTCCGTTGCCCGGAAAAATCTCTTCGAGCTTGTCGCGCATGAGCGCCGTTGCCGTGCGCCGCCAGCCGCGCCCGCGCAATTGCGGATGCACGATCGTCATGTTTTCCGCGACCGTCAGGTTCGCGCACAGCGAGAGTTCCTGAAAGACGCAGCGCACGCCGGCCTTGCGCGCGGCGTTGGCGTCGTAGTGCGGCGCGCTTTGGCCGTCCACTTCGATACGGCCCTGCGTCGGCGCATACACGCCCGCGAGCACGGCCATGAGCGTCGATTTGCCCGCGCCGTTGTGTCCCGCGATGCCGACGCATTCGCCGCGCATGAACGCGAAGTCGATGTCCGCGAGCGCGCGCACCCGGCCGAAGGTCTTGCCGACGCCTTCGAAGCGAATCAGCGTGCGCTCGTCCTCTGTATTGATAGTTGCGCCCATTCACATGCCTCCATGCGTGGCGTCATCGAATGCTTATTTCTTGTCGAGCAAGGCCACGGTCTGCGGCAGCGTATAAGTGACGTCGGCGATTCCACCCGGCGGCGTCGCGGCGAGCCTCGCCGGCAACTCCTGCTGCGAGATGGCGAGCAGCGGCACGTTAATGGTGACTTCCTTCGGAATCTTCTTGCCCGCGAGCACTTGCTGCGCCACCCAGAACGCGAACGAGACCGCGCCCGGCGGATTCGACAGCGAGCGCGACTGATAACCGGTCTTCGCCTGCTCGCTCCACCATTGCAGTTCGGGATAGGTGCTGCCGATGACCATCGGCGGCGCGGGACGATTGGCGGCCTTGAACGCCTGCGCGATGCCGAACGACA
Source organism: Caballeronia sp. ATUFL_F2_KS9A (assembly GCF_023630765.1). Lineage (NCBI taxonomy): Bacteria > Pseudomonadati > Pseudomonadota > Betaproteobacteria > Burkholderiales > Burkholderiaceae > Caballeronia > Caballeronia sp. ATUFL_F2_KS9A. The sequence continues at coordinate 144,392 of NZ_JALQEK010000056.1, forward strand.
TCTCGCCTTCGGTCGCCACGCCATCGACTTGCGGTAGCGTCGGGAGAATGCCGGCCACAGCCTTCTGCGCGACCGATTGCGTCCAGTCGCCGTTCACCGAGCCGACGAGCTTGAGCCCCGGATGCTTCTTGAGCCCTTCGAGCACACCTTCGTGCATGAGGTTGTCGACGGAGATGCCGGCCACGCCGCGCACTTCCAGTATGTTGCCGTGGCCATTGAGCTTCGTCGCCAGATAGTCGACGCCCTGCTCCGCCCAGCCCTTGAAGTCGAAATTGACGCGATACGCGCACGGCTCGTCGACGACGCCGTCGAACGAGACGACGACGACGCCCGCAGCGCATGCCTTCTTGATGGTGCCGTTGAGCGCGGTCGGCGAAACGGCGTCGATGACGATCGCGTTATAGCCTTGCAGGATCAGGTTCTGAACCTGCTGCGCCTGCTCCGTCACCTGATTCTCGGCGGTCGTGAAAGCGGGCGCGGCCGCGATCTTCTTGTCCGCCACCGCTTGCTGGGCGACGGCGTTCCAGCTCTTGAGCATCGACTGCCGCCACGCGTTGCCCGCGAAGCTATTCGACAGGGCGATTTTTTTCTGCGTGGTGTCGCCCGTTGCGACCTGCGCGTGCGCGGCGCCTGCGAGCATGCAGACGGCGAGCGCGAGCGCGGCTCTTGCCTGCACTCCTTCACGGAACATCGGGTTGTCTCCTTTCATTTTTCTTGTGGAGAGGCGCTGCGCGACTTCATCTACAGCACGCCCCTTCCGGGCGCATCGGGCGCGGTGCCGATGCGACGCTTCCAGTCAGTCTGCTTGATTCGTCCTGCGGTCAGGCCAATTGCGGTGGTCAGGCCACTCGATCGCGGAGCCAGTATAACGACAGTTTCGCGATTCGTGCAATTGCGTGCGTTACCGGTAACAGCGTGGCGCAGCGGCTTCGCCCCGGCTCACCAATCCCGCGGCATTGACGACGTGGATATTCTTGAGGAACGATGCCTCGCCGGGCCGCTTCTCCACATATTCGAGCGCATCGTCGCGTTCGTCGGATGCGGGCGTGTAGCGGTCGCGCCCAAGCAGCACATGATGGGCGATGCCGGCGAGTTCGGGCCGCGCATGCAGATCGACCGTGTAGCCCGTGCCGCGATCACGAAATCGAATTCGAACGTGCCGTCTTCCGCACGCGCGCGCACGCGGTTGTCATCGACGACGGCTTCGTGCCAGGGCGCAGCCAGATGCAGATGGAAGTTCGCATGACGCGCCACGCGTTCGATGGCGTCGGCGGGTGCAGTCGAGCCCGCGCGACGGAACCGCAGCGCCTGGCGCCAGCGCACGGCATCGCGGAAAGTTATCGTATGCGCCGGGATACGCGCGTGCGCGGCTCACCGGGACCGCAGTCCATGTTTGAAGCACTCACAAACTCGGGCGAGGTGCACAGCGCACGCTCTTTCGAGTTAAGACCGAGTCTGTGCCGGTCTGCATGCAAATGCCGGGCGCTTTGAATTAGAAAACCAATCCTTGATACGCTTCTTTTATTGCGATCGAGGCCATCGGGAAGCGCTTCCATAGCTGCGTACCTCGTCCCCCAAGGGCAGCACACGCGTCACAAGCAACTCGACGTGCCTTGCGCCGAGCGCGATGTGGGCATCGCGCAAAGCACTCGTCACGCGAGACATATCGAACTCGGTAAGGCCCCCGCAATTTCCCTTGCTACCAATCCGAAGCCGATATTAAATAGCGATGCATTCCTCACGTCTTTTGCAAGGTGCTCGTCGCATCGAGTGCGCGCCACGCTCGACGCACGCTATGGCTCTCGCGACACCTCATTCAATGCTAACTCCCGGCGCCTATATTTCGTTGCAATCCGAAGCACGAACGAAGGGAGCAACAGCGTGGACAATCCATTCGACGACGATCAGGGCACATTCCGTGTGCTGATCAACGAATTGCAGCAGCGCTCGCTTTGGCCCGCTCATCTCGAGGTTCCGGACGGCTGGACGGTGGAGTATCCAGATTGCTCACGCAGGCAATGCCTGGACTACATCGAACAGAACTGGACTGCACGGTCCTGATGATTCTCGATCTGGGAGTGGGAAATGGCCAAGCGCATTGTGAAAGTGATCGACCTCGTTCCGGGACGCAGCGTTCAGCTTCCGTCCATCGATAATGAAACGCTCAGACACGGACAATTCTGGAGCGACCATGTCTGCGCTCAGAAACCTGTTGTCATCAGAGGAGCGGTGCGCAACTGGCCTGCTCTCCGGAAATGGAACGCACCCGGCTATCTCGAAGCATTGACGGATAGCGAAGTCGGCATCTCGGACGCGTTCAACGCCTCGCCCACCGGTCTCTGGTATGCAAATCTCCCAAAGCTGAAACTCAATCAGGCCATTGCGCGTCTGCGCGACGCAGGGCCGGACGAGACGCATGCGATTCGCGCGCTCCCTATTCCGTCGGAATGGAAACCCGATCTCGGCCATTATGAGTTTCTCGAAAGAGAGCACGATCGACCGCCGCGCGCATATGCACAAGACCGGCTCTTCATCTATCGGAATGCTTCGACCGAATGGCACTACCACACGACCGACGAGACGCTAACCACGCAGATCATCGGCACCAAGCGCATTTCCATGTTCAGGCTGTCCAGTGAAAACTGGCAAGCGTATGCCGTGCCGATCAAGTCCAATCTTCATCACATGAATGACGGCGCGCGCTTCTTTCCCGCGGACGGTGCACTGACGAAGTTCGAAACCACGCTTGCGCCCGGCGACGTTCTCTATATCCCACCGTTCTGGTGGCATGGCGTCGATCCCGCCGATAACGATTTCGGCATCACACTCGCTCATTGTTTCAGAACGCCGCTCAATCGCCTCGGTTCACTGAGCGATCCCGCGGTGAAAGACGTCATCCGCGCGCAGCAAAGCGCCATGCTCGCGTTCCGGATGAGAGCGTTCGTCGCCCTCGGTTCGATTTCGAGGCTCGTGACTTCCTGAGTTTCACATTCATACCCGCGGCCAATCGAGGCGCGTTTGCGTCGCTTTACGCCGCCGCATCAGTCTGACGAACACGCAAGGACCTGTGCCAGATGCAACCACGCGCGAACGCGCGTGCGCTTCTTCCACGCGTTCCGATGACGACGTTCTCGACTATCGCTTTCAGAGCACGCGCGTGCTCTCCACTACGGATCGACGCCATGCACGGTTTTCCCATCACGCCCGCTCAATCGGGCATCTTCTTTCGACAGCAACTCGATTTGCGCGATCCGCGCTTCAATCTTGCTCAACTCACGGAGATCATCGGACCGCTCGATGTCGATGCGCTTCAGGCAGCGCTGCGGCAAACCATCGACGAAGCCGAAGGCATGCGGGTGCGCCTCTTCGTCACCGACGGCTTGCCGCGTCAGACCGTTCCCGATGAGCCGTTGCACTTCACACTGCGCGTGGTCGATGTAAGCGATGCACCCGATCCGCTGGAAGCGATCGATCGCGCTGTGCAGATCGCGCTGGCCACCGCCTTCGACCTCGGCCATTGGCCGCTATTCGATGGGCAGCTCTTTCAGGCGAGCCCCACGCGCTTCTTCTTCTTTCAGCGGATTCACCATGTAGCGTTCGATGGCTTTTCGTTTTTGCTGTTCACGCAGCGGCTCGCAGCCATTTACTCGGCACTGATCCAAGGAGACGATCCCGCACCGTCCGGCTGGGCGCGTCTTGCCGATCTCCTCGATAACGACGCCGAGTATCGCGCGTCCAGCGCCTTCGAAAACGATCGGCAGTTCTGGCACGAATACATGGCGGGTTGCCCCGAGCCTGTGATCCTCTCGGCATGCATGGCGCCCGAGCCGATGCCCGCAGAAGCCTATTCGCAGGCGAGCGCGCGGATCCGTCTGTCGCCCGACACGACCGCGCGCATGCGCGATATGGCCGAACGCAACGGCACGACCTGGCCGCAAATCATGACGGCGGTCATGGCCGCCTATGTCGCACGTCTGAGCGGCCAGCCCGAAGTGGTGCTCGGGTTGCCCGTCACCGCACGCGTCGGACGTCTGGCGAGAAGCGTGCCGGGCATGTTGTCGAATGCGCTGCCGTTACGAGCGATCGTCGACGAACGCACGACCATCGTCGATCTTCTCGATGCCGTCGCGCGGCAAAGCCGCCGCGTACTGCGTCATCAGCGCTATCGCGTGAAAGATATCCGGCGCGATGTCGGCCGCATCGAAGCCGACAGGCCGCTCTTCGGTCCCACGGTGAACATCATGCCGGAGTACAGCCGTGCGCTGAACTTCGCGGGCTGCGTCATCGGCTCGAATCGCTCGTTCTATGGCACGCCCGATGATCTCGCGCTGATCGTGCATGACCAGGGCGATGAACTTGGCATCGAATTGATGTTCGATGGCAATCCGTTGCTCTATACGCCCGAGTCCGTCGAGGCGCACGCGCGCCGCTTCACACGTCTCCTCGAACAAGTGCTCGATCGGCCCGATGCGCCGCTGCATACGCTTCAGCTCGTGTTACCTGAAAGGCAGGCGCTCCTCGAACGCTGGAACGACACGACCGCGCCGTATCCGGAGCATGAGTGCATTCATCGGCTTCTCGAGCAGCAGGCACGGCTCACACCCGACGCCGTCGCACTCGTCTGCGATGGCGCATCGCTCACGTTTGCGCAGCTCAATGCGCGCGCGAACCGGCTCGCGCATCGGCTCATCGCGCTCGGCGTGCGTCCCGAAGGTCGCGTCGCCTTGTGTATGGAGCGCGGCATCGGCGCGATCGTCGCGTTGCTCGGCATACTCAAGTCGGGCGGCGCTTACATCCCGCTCGATCCAGCTTACCCGGGCGAACGTCTGAGTTACATACTCGGCGATGCCTCGCCTCGGTTGCTCGTCGCCGATGCAGCGGGCCGTCACGCGCTCGGTGATATCGGCGCGCTTACGGTGCTCGATCCGAATGCATCGCTCGACGATGCCCTGCCGAACGACGATCCGCATGTGCCCGCCCTCGCCTCGCATCATCTCGCGTATGTCATCTACACGTCGGGGTCCACCGGCAAGCCCAAGGGCGTGATGGTCGAGCACCGGCACGTGATGAACCTGCATCATGCGTTGCAATCGACCGTGTTCGCGCATTGCGCGCCGCATGCGGGCGTGACGCTGAACGCAAGCATCGCCTTCGATGCGTCCGTGCAGAATCTCACCGCGTTGCTGTCCGGGCATCGGCTCGTCATCGTTCCAGCCGATGTGCGCACCGACGCGATGGCGCTCGTCGATTTTCTCGACACATCCGGTATCGACGTTTTCGACTGCACGCCGACGCAACTCGAATCGCTGTTCTCGGCCGGTCTGCTCGAACGACGGCAAGCGCCACTGACCGTGCTCGTCGGCGGTGAGCCGCTCACGCCGCAGACGTGGAGCCGTCTTGCGCGCGCACAAGGCATACGTGCGTTCAACGTCTATGGTCCGACCGAATGCACGGTAGATGCGACTTTCGCGGAGATCACGCATGAACAGGCGCGACCGGTTATCGGCAAGCCGCTCGCCAACACGCGCACGTATGTGCTCGACGCACGGCGTCGCACGGTGCCGCCTGGCGCGGTGGGCGAGCTGTATATCGGCGGCGCGGGTGTCGCGCGCGGCTATCTGAATCGTCCCGAGCTCACGGCCGAGCGCTTTCTCGACGATCCGTTCGTGCCCGGCGCACGCATGTACCGCACCGGCGATCTCGCCCGCTTTCATCTCGACGGCAATATCGAATTCCTCGGACGCAATGATCTGCAAATCAAGATTCGCGGCTTCCGCATCGAGCCCGGCGAGATCGAGACGCAGATCGCGAGTCATCCGGCGGTGCGCGATGCGGTGGTGATTGCGCGTTCGCGCACGCCCGGCTCGCAGGATCAGCAACTCATCGCCTATGTCACCGCACGCGATGAATTCGGCATCGATGCCAGCGACTTGCGCGAACATCTGAGCACGCGTCTTCCCGACTATATGACGCCCGCCGCGTTCGTTGCGCTCGATGCGCTGCCGCTTACGCCGAGCGGCAAGCTCGATCGCCGCGCGTTGCCCGATCCGCAAGCCGACGCCTTCGCGCTGCGTCCCTTCGAAGCACCGCAAGGTCGCACCGAAAGCGCGCTTGCCGGACTGTGGGCTGAACTGCTGGGAATCGAACGTGTCGGTCGGCATGACAATTTTTTCGCGCTCGGCGGCCACTCGCTGCTCGCGGTGACGCTCATCGAGCGCTTGCGGCGCATCGGGCTGCAAGCGAGCGTGCGAGATCTCTTCGCGACGCCCGTGCTCAGCGCATTCGCCGATGCCATCGATTACGCCGCGCCGAAGTCCGACATTGTCGTGCCGCCCAATGTCATCACGCCCGCGAACAGCGCCATCACGCCGGACATGCTGCCGCTCATCTCGCTGACGCAGACGGATATCGATCGCATCGCCGATCAAATGCCTGGCGGAATCTCTAACGTTCAGGATATCTATGCACTCGCGCCGCTTCAGGAAGGCATCCTGTTTCATCACATGCTCGCGACGGAAGGCGATCCGTATCTGCAAACCGCGCGCCTCGCGTTCGACAGCCGCGCCCGTCTCGATGCATGGGTCGATGCGTTGCAACAGGTCGTCGCGCGGCATGACATTCTGCGCACTGCGTTCGTTCACGAAGGCGTGACGACGGCGGCGCAAGTCGTCCTGCGTCATGCGCCCGTGACGATCGTCGAGGTCGACGATCTGACGCATCATTTCGATGCGCGCACGCAGCGCCTCGATCTCGCTCGCGCGCCCCTGATGCAGATTGCAATCGCACGCGACGCGAGCGGGGATCGCTGGCTGATGCAATTGAACTGGCATCATCTGATCGGCGATCATGCGACGCTCGAGGTCATGCATGCGGAAATCGGCGCGATTCTCGATGGCCGCGCGCACGCGTTGGGCGCGGCGCAACCATTCCGCGACCTTGTCGCGCAGGCCCGGCTCGGGGCGAACCATGACGCGCAGGAAGCCTTTTTCCGCGACATGCTCGCCGATGTCAGCGAGCCCACGTTGCCGTTCGGCTTGACCGATGTGCATCACGACGGCTCGGCCGTCGCGGAAGCGCAGATCACGCTGCCCGCCGAACTCGATGCGCGTCTGCGCGCTCAGGCCCGGCATATCGGCGTCAGTCTCGCGAGTCTCTGTCATCTCGCGTGGGCGCGCGTGTTGAACGCGGGCAGCGCACTGGATTCCGATGGGTGCGTGGTATTCGGCACCGTGTTGCTCGGACGCATGCAGGCGGGCGTCGACCAGGCGCTCGGGCTCGTAATCAACACCTTGCCGGTTCGCTTCGACATCGACGACGCTTCCGTCGCTGACAGCGCGCGTCTTGCGCATGACCGTCTCGCCGCGCTGCTGCGGCATCAGCATGCCCCGCTCGCGCTCGCTCAACGATGCAGCGGCGTCGCCGCGCCCGCGCCGCTCTTCAATGCGCTGCTCAACTATCGTCATAATCGCGCATCCGACGACCGGCACACCCCCTTCGACGGCATCGAACTGCTCGGCGCCGAAGAGCGCACCAATTATCCGCTGACGTTGTGCGTCGATGACAACGGCGATAGTCTCGGTCTCATCGCGCAGACCGTTGCGCCGCTGTCGCCCGCACAGCTCTGTGGATATATGGCGCAGGCTTTGTCGAGCCTTGCGCACGCACTCGAAGAAGCGCCGCAAACGCCGGTGAATCAGCTCGACGTCGTGCCGCCCGACACGCATGAGCTGCTGGTGAAGACATGGAACGACACGGCTTCGTATCCATCGGACATGTGCATTCACCAGCTTTTCGAGCAGCAGGCTACGCGCGTGCCCGACGCGGTCGCGCTCGTCTTCCAAGATCAATCCATGACCTATGCGCAATTCAATGCGCGAGCGAACCGGCTCGCGCATCGTCTGATCGCGCTGGGCGTGGGACCGGAAGATCGCGTCGCGTTATGCGTGGAGCGTGGCATCGGCATGATGGTCGCGTTGCTCGCGATCCTCAAGTCCGGTGGCGCTTATGTGCCGCTCGATCCCGCTTATTCGGGCGAGCGCCTGAGCCACATTCTCAGCGACTCGACGCCGCGCCTGTTGCTCGCCGACGCCCCCGGCCGCGCGGCGCTCGGCGATACGGGCGAGCTTACCGTGATCGATCCCGATGCATTGCTCGACGACGACATCTCGCAAGACGATCCGGTCACGGCCGTCGCTCCGTCGCATCTCGCATACGTGATCTACACGTCCGGTTCTACCGGCAAGCCCAAGGGTGTGATGATCGAGCACGCGCAGATCGTTCGCCTCTTCGATGCGACGCACGACTGGTTCAATTTCGATGAACGCGACGTATGGTGCCTGTTCCACTCGTTCGCCTTCGACTTCTCGGTCTGGGAAATGTGGGGCGCGCTGCGTTATGGCGGCAAGCTCGTGATCGTGCCGCAACAGCTTGCGCGCTTCGCGCCCGACTTTCTTCGACTGCTTCAGCGGGAACGCGTGACCGTACTGAATCAGACACCGAGCGCGTTTCGCGCATTGATTCAGGCGCAGGAGACGAACGATGCGCCCACCGCGTTGCGCTATGTGATATTCGGCGGCGAGGCGTTGAATCCTTCGATGCTGGAGCCGTGGTACGCGCGTCATTCGGATCGGCATCCGCGCCTCGTCAACATGTACGGCATCACCGAGACGACCGTGCATGTGACTTATCGACCGCTCGATCGCGAAGACTGCGCGGACAGCCACAGCCCGATCGGCGTGCGCATTCCTGACCTCACGATCTATCTGCTCGATGCGCAACAGCGGCTCGCGCCTGTCGGTGCGGTCGGCGAGTTGTATGTCGGCGGCGCGGGCGTGGCGCGCGGCTATCTCAATCGGCCCGAGCTGACCGCGGAGCGTTTCATCGACGATCCCTTCGTTCCGGGCGCGCGGCTCTATCGCACGGGCGATCTCGGACGGTATCGTCCCGATGGCAGTCTGGAGTTTTTCGGGCGCAACGATCATCAGGTCAAGGTTCGAGGCTTTCGTATCGAGTTGGGAGAGATCGAAGCGCAGATCGCCAGTCATCCGGCGGTGCGCGAAGCCGTCGTCATCGCGCGCGCACGCGATGAAGCGACGCAGGATCAGCAACTCATCGCCTATATCACCGGCGTTTCCGACATCGACACGAGCGACCTTCGCGAGCATCTCGGTTCGCGTCTGCCGGATTACATGGTGCCGTCCGCGTTCGTGACGCTCGATGCCTTGCCGCTGACGACGAACGGCAAGCTGGATCGACGTGCGCTGCCTGATCCGCAATGGCAGAACCTCGCCGTGTATGTCGCGCCGCGGACATCGCTCGAGACATCGCTTGCCGAGTGCTTTGCCAGCGTGCTCGGCCTCGAACGCGTGAGCATCTTCGATGACTTCTTTGCGCTTGGCGGGCATTCGCTGCTCGCCACGCAACTCGTCTCGCGACTGCGCGAAGCCCTGTCGATCGAATTGTCCTTGCGCACGCTGTTCGATGCGCCGAGCGTCGCCGCGCTCGCCGACGCGTTGGAGGACACGGCTCATCGCGCCGGGGCGCGCCCGCCGTTGCAAGCGTTGCCGCGTCCCGCGCAAGTGCCGCTGTCGTTCGCACAGGAACGCTTGTGGTTCCTCGATCAACTCGATCCGGGACAATCGACGTACAACATACCCGTCGCCGTGCGCCTTTCCGGCTCGCTCGATGTTCACGCATTCGAAACCGCGTTGAACGCGCTCGTGGCACGTCACGAGAGCCTTCGCACATCATTCGTGGAGCACGACGGCCAAGCGGTGCAATGCATAGCGTCCAGTCTGAAGATCGCGCTGCCGATCATCGAACTCGATGAACGCGTCGCCGATGAGCAAAGCGCCGAGGTCCGCCGTCTCGCGCAGATCGAAGCCTCGCGCGCCTTCGATCTTCAACATGGACCGCTGCTTCGCGCGCGATTGCTGCGGTTGTCATCCGCTGAACATGTCCTGTTGTTCACGATGCATCACATCGTCTCGGACGGCTGGTCTATCGGCGTGCTCGTTCGCGAACTCGGCGCATGCTATACGGCTGCCGTGCGCAAGGAGCCGGTTGCGCTTCCGCCCTTGCCCGTGCAGTACGCCGACTTCACGATTTGGCAGCGTGCCTGGCTCGCCGATGCGGAACTGGAACGCCAGACGCAATACTGGCGCGGTCGTCTTGCCGATCTCGCGCCGCTGGACTTGCCTCTCGACCGTCCACGCCCCGCACAGATCAGCGGACGCGGCGCGACCTTGCCTTTCGCGCTCAGCCCCGCGCTGTGCGAACGGCTGTATGCGTTCGCGCATCGGGAAGGCGTCACGCCTTTCATGCTGCTACTCGCCGTGTTCCAGACGCTGCTTGCGCGCCTTTCCGGACAGAACGATGTCGCCGTCGGCTCGCCCATCGCCAATCGCACGCATGCACAGATCGAGCCACTCATCGGCCTCTTCGTCAATACGCTCGTGCTGCGCGCCGATCTTTCGGGATCGCCGTCGTTGCGTACGTTGCTCACGCAAGTCCGCGAAACGACGCTCGCTGCTTACGCGCATCAGGATTTGCCGTTCGAAAAGCTCGTCGAAGCACTCGCGCCGGTTCGGGACACTAGCCGCCCCGCGTTGTTTCAGGTGATGTTCGTGTTACAAAACGCGCCGCTCGAACCACTCGCGCTGCCCGGCCTCACGCTGGAACCGCTGCCACCGGCCGAAGCCGGCGCCAAGTTCGATCTCACGTTGGACCTGACTCATACGCAAGACCATCTGACCGGCAGCCTGAACTACGCCACCGACCTCTTCGATGAACGCACCATCGCGCGCTTCGGCGAGCGCTTCGCGCGCTTGCTCGAACAGGCGCTCGTTCAGCCCGATGCGCCGCTCTTTGCGCTCGACATCGTGCTGCCCGAGGAGCACGCGCTCCTCGAACGATGGAATGACACGGCAACGGCTTATCGCGACGATGTTTGCATTCAGCAACTCTTCGAAGAGCAAGTCCGGCGCACGCCGGATGCCCTCGCGCTCATCTTCGCGGACCAGTCGCTCACGTACACGCAGCTCGATGCGCGCGCGAACCAGCTTGCGCATCGGCTGATCGCGCTCGGCGTGCAAGCGGAAGATCGCGTCGCGTTCTGCATGGAACGCGGCATCGGAGGAATCGTCGCGTTGATGGCGATACTGAAGGCAGGCGGCGCGTACGTGCCGCTCGATCCCGCTTATCCGGGCGAACGCCTGACGCATATCCTCACCGATGCGATGCCTCGTCTGCTCATTGCCGATGCCGCCGGTCGCGAAGCATTGGGCGACACGGGTTCGCTCACTGTCATCGATCCGCAAGCAGCGCTCGACGACGCGTATCCGCAGGATGATCCGCGCCCGAACGTCAGCCCGAACCACCTTGCTTACGTGATCTATACATCGGGTTCGACCGGCAAGCCCAAAGGCGTGGCGATCGAGCACGGAACGCTCGTCGCGTCCACCTTCGCGCGGCACCGGTTCTATGAGCGCGCACCGAACGAACGCTTCCTGCTGCTGTCGTCGCTCGCGTTCGACAGCTCCGTCGCAGGCCTCTTCGGCACACTCACGAACGGAGGCTGTCTTGCGCTCGTCGATCTCGATACCGCGCGAGACCCGGACGCGATCATCGAACTGGTGCGGCACCGCGACATCACGCGTGTGTTGTGCGTGCCGTCGCTCGGTCAGGCCATTCTCGACAGTATGTCGTCGAGCGATGATCATAAGCTTCGCGAGATCATCGTAGCGGGCGAGGCGTGCCCGCCCGGACTCGCGAAGCAAAGCTCCACGCTGCCTCGACCGGTCGCCCTCTACAACGAATACGGTCCGACGGAAGCGACGGTTTGGGCGACCGCGTATCGGTGCCTGCCGGAAGAGTCGAACCCGGTGCCGATCGGCGGTCCCATCGCGAACACGCGCATCTATCTGCTGGATGCCGAGCGCCGCCTGATGCCTGTCGGCGCCGTGGGCGAACTCTATGTCGGCGGCGCGGGTGTCGGACGCGGCTATCTGAACCGTCCCGAACTCACCGCCGAGCGCTTCCTCGACGATCCCTTCGTACCGGGCGGGCGCATGTATCGCACCGGCGACATCGCACGCTATCGCGCCGATGGCAACATCGAATTTCTCGGACGCAACGATCATCAAGTCAAGATTCGCGGTTTCCGTATCGAACTCGGCGAGATCGAGGCGCAGATCGCGAGTCATCCGTCGGTGCGGGAGGCTGTCGTCATCGCGCGCACGCGGCATGAAGCGACGCAGGATCAGCAACTCATCGCGTACGTCACCGGTACGGACGAGATCGACGCGGGCATGTTGCGCGAACATCTTGCATCGGGCTTACCCGATTACATGGTGCCCTCGGCGTTCGTGGTGCTCGATGCCTTGCCGCTGACGCCCAACGGCAAGCTCGATCGTCGCGCATTGCCCGATCCGCAGTGGCAGGATCAGGCCACATATGTCGCGCCGCGCACATCGCTGGAAGAAACCCTCGCGCAATGCTTTGCCAGTGTGCTCGGCCTTCAACGTGTCGCCGTGTTCGATAACTTCTTCTCGCTGGGCGGTCATTCGCTGCTGGCCACGCAACTCGTTTCGCGCGTGCGCCAAGCGCTCTCCATCGACTTGCCGCTGCGTGCCTTGTTCGATGCGCCGAGCGTTGCAGCGCTTGCCGAAGTGCTTGCGCTCGATGAGTCACGCCGCGTCGCGAGCGCCTTGCCGCCTCTGCAAGCACGCGAGCGACCCGCTCATCTGCCGCTTTCCTTCGCGCAGGAACGTATGTGGTTCCTCGAACAACTGGATCCCGGACAATCCGCGTATAACATTCCAGTCGCGGTGCGTCTGAACGGATCGCTCGATGTGCCGTCATTCGAGACCGCGCTGAACGCGCTCGTGGAGCGTCACGAGAGCTTGCGAACCACGTTCGCGCAATACGACGGACAGGCCGTGCAATGCATCGCGCCGCACTTGCACATCGCGCTGCCGGTCATCGCGCTCGATGCGCTTGCATCTGGTGCGCACGCCGCCGAACTGCGTCGACTCGCGCAGGACGAAGCCACGCGGGCATTCGATCTTCAGCGCGGTCCGTTGCTGCGCGCACTCCTGCTGCGCGTTGCACAAGACGAACATGTGCTGCTGTTCACGATGCATCATATCGTCTCGGATGGCTGGTCGACGGGCGTGCTCGTGCGTGAACTCGGTGCGGGCTATGCGGCTGCGTTACGCAATGAGCCTGTTTCACTGCCGCCGCTGGCCGTGCAATACGCCGACTTCACCTTGTGGCAGCGCGATTGGCTGGCGGGTGCAGAACTCGACCGTCAGACGCAATACTGGCGCAATCAGCTCGCCGAACTCGCACCGCTGAACCTGCCCGCCGATCGCCCACGTCCATCGCAAATGAGCGGACGCGGTGCGAGTGTGCCATTCGCGGTAGGTGCCGCCTTATGCGAACGGATCGACGCGCTTGCGAATCGGGAGGGCGTCACGCCGTTCATGCTGCTGCTCGCCGTGTTCCAGACGCTGCTCGCGCGACTGTCCGGTCAAAACGACATCGCCATAGGGTCGCCGATCGCAAACCGCACGCATGCGCAGACGGAACCGCTCATCGGCCTGTTCGTCAACACGCTCGTCTTGCGCGCCGATCTTTCGGGATCGCCGTCGCTGCGTGAACTGCTCGCGCAAGTGCGTGAGACCACGCTCGCCGCTTACGCGCATCAGGACTTGCCGTTCGAGAAGCTCGTCGAAGCGCTCGCGCCGGTTCGCGACACCAGCCGCACGGCGTTGTTCCAGGTCATGTTCGTCCTTCAGAACGCGCCGATGGAGCCGCTCTCGCTGCCCGGCCTGACGCTGGAAGTGATGCGCCCCGCCGATGCCGGCGCGAAGTTCGATCTCACGCTGAATCTGACGCATACACAAGATCGATTCCAAGGCACGCTCGCTTATGCGACCGACCTGTTCGATGAACAGACGATCGTGCGCTTGGGCGAACGCTTCACGCGTCTGCTCGAACAGGCGCTCGATCAACCGGATGCGCCCTTGCACGCGTTCGAACTGGTGCTGCCTGACGAGCATGCGCTGCTCGAACGATGGAACGACACGGCCGAGGCGCATCCCGAAGATGTATGCGTCCATCGTCTGTTCGAGCAGCAGGTTCGACGCTCGCCTGAAGCGACCGCGCTGGTATTCGAAGGCGATTCGCTCACGTATGCCGAACTCAATGCGCGTGCGAATCGGCTTGCGCATCGGATGATCGCGCTCGGCGTCCGGCCGGACGATCGCGTCGCGCTGTGCATGCAGCGCAGCATCGGCATGATCGTCGCGTTGATGGCGATACTCAAGGCAGGCGGCGCTTACGTGCCGCTCGATCCGGCTTATCCGGGCGAGCGCCTGAACCATATCCTCACCGATGCCGCGCCGCGTCTGCTGCTCGCCGATGCCGCGGGCCGGGAAGCATTGGGCGACACCGGCGCGCTCGGCGTACTCGAAATCGATGCATCGCTCGATGACGAGCTCCCACAAGAGAACCCGCAAACGAACGTCGCACCGCATCATCTCGCCTACGTCATCTACACCTCCGGCTCCACCGGCAAGCCTAAGGGCGTGATGGTCGAACATCGCCATGTCGTGAATCTGCATTACGCGCTGCAATCGACGGTGTTCGCACGTTGCGCCGCGCGCTCCGGCATCGGTCTGAACGCGAGCATCGCGTTCGACTCTTCATTGAAGAGCCTCACGGCGCTGCTTGCAGGTCATCGACTGATCGTGATTCCCGCCGACGTGCGCACCGATAGTGCGGTGCTCATCGACTATCTGAACAACGCCGATATCGACGTGCTCGACTGCACGCCCACTCAACTCGATGTCATGCTCGCCAGCGGCTTGCTCGAACGCCGGCGGTCGAAGCTGACCTTGCTTATCGGCGGCGAAGCGATCACACAACAGACGTGGAATCGACTGGCGAACGCTGAACAGATTCGCGCGTTCAACGTCTACGGTCCGACTGAATGCACCGTCGATGCGGCGCTTACCGAGATCACGGCAGACCAGGTGCAGCCGGTCATCGGCAAGCCGATTGCCAACGCGCGCATCTATCTGCTCGATGCGCACCTTCGGCGGGTCCCGCCGGGCGCGATCGGTGAGTTGTATATAGGCGGCGCGGGTGTGTCGCGTGGTTATCTGAACCGGCCCGAACTCACGGCCGAACGTTTCATCGATGATCCGTTCATCGCGGGCGCGCGCATGTATCGAACCGGCGATATCGCGCGTTATCGCGCCGATGGCAATATCGAGTTCCTCGGACGCAACGATCATCAAGTCAAGATACGCGGCTTCCGTATCGAGCTCGGCGAGATCGAAGCGCACGTCGCCAGTCATCCGTCGGTGCGCGAGGCTGTCGTCATCGGCCGCATGCGGCATCAAAAAACGCTGGATCAGCAACTCGTCGCTTATGTTACGGCAACCGGCGATATCGACATCGAGGCACTTCGGGAACATGCACGTTCTCGTCTGCCCGACTATATGGTGCCGTCGGCCTTCGTGCTGCTCGACGCGCTGCCGCTGACACCCAACGGCAAGCTCGATCGTCGCGCTTTGCCCGATCCTGAATGGCAAAACCTTGCCGCGTATGTCGCGCCGCGCACCTTGCTCGAACACACGCTCGCGAAGTGCTTCGCCGATGTACTCGGCCTCGAACGCGTGAGCGTCTTCGACAACTTCTTCTCGCTCGGCGGCCATTCGCTGCTTGCTACGCAACTCGTCTCGCGTTTGCGTCAGACGCTTGCGATCGAGCTGCCCTTGCGGACGCTGTTCGATGCGCCTGGCGTCGCTTTGCTTGCCGAAGCGCTGACGCTCGATGCGCCTTCGGATCGCGCGAGCATCTTGCCGCCTTTGCAGACGCGCGAGCGCCCCGCGCATCTGCCGTTGTCCTTCGCGCAGGAACGTTTATGGTTCCTCGAGCAACTCAACCCGGGTCAGTCCGCGTATCACATTCCAGTGGCCGTGCGTCTCACCGGATCGCTCGATGCTCGGGCGTTGCAGACCGCGATGAACGCGCTCATCGATCGGCATGAAGTCCTGCGCACTTGCTTCGCGCAACACGACGGCGTTCCGGTTCAACGCATCGCAATGCAAGCGCAGGTCACCGTGCCGCTGATCGCGCTCGATACGCTCGATGCCGATGCGCAGGTCACCGAAGTCCGCCGCCTCGCACAAGATGAGGCAATACGCGCATTCGATCTTGAACAGGGTCCGCTGCTCCGAGCGAGATTGCTGCGCCTGTCCGCGCGAGAGCATGTCCTGCTGTTCACGATCCATCACATCATCTACGATGGCTGGTCGACGGGCGTGCTCGTGCGTGAACTCGGCGCGTGCTACACGGCGGCGTTGTCGAACGCGCCTGCTGCGTTGCCGCCGCTCGATGTGCAGTACGCCGACTTCACCTTGTGGCAGCGCGATTGGCTCGCCGGCGCCGAGCTCGAAAGACAGACTCGGTACTGGCGCAATCGGCTCGAAGGCCTCGCGCCGCTCGATCTGCCGACCGATCACCCCCGGCCCTCGCACATCAGCGGGCGCGGCGCCAGCTTGCCCTTCGCCCTCAGCCCGGCGCTTTCCGAGCGGCTGATCGCGCTCGCGCAACGCGAAGGCGCCACGCCCTTCATGCTGCTGCTCGCCGTCTTCCAGACGCTCCTCGCGCGTTTGTCCGGGCAAACGGATATCGCGGTGGGCTCGCCGATCGCCAATCGCACGCATGCGCAAGTCGAGCCGCTCATCGGCCTGTTCATCAATACGCTCGTCATGCGCGCGGATCTCTCCGGCTCGCCTTCGTTGCGTACATTGTTCAGGCAAGTTCGCGATACGACGCTCGCCGCGTACGCGCATCAGGACTTGCCGTTCGAGAAGCTCGTCGAAGCACTCGCGCCCGCTCGCGATACTAGCCGTACGGCGCTGTTCCAGGCGATGTTCGTGTTGCAGAACGCCCCGGCGGAGCCGCTCGCCTTGCCCGGACTCACGCTCGAGTTGCTGCCTCCTTCCGAAGCCGGCGCGAAGTTCGATCTCACGTTGAAGCTCGCGCACACGCAAGGGCGCTTTACTGGCAGCCTGAGCTACGCATCCGATCTTTTCGACGCGCACACGATTGCAAGGCTCGGGGAACGCTTCGCGCGTCTGCTCGAACAAGCGCTAGAAAAACCCGATGCGCCTCTGCACGCGTTCGACATCGTGCTACCCGAAGAGCATGCATCCCTCAGGCGATGGAACGACACCGCTGCTGCGTATCCCCAGCACTTGAGTATCCATCAACTTTTTGCCCAACAGGTCCGACGCTCGCCCGATGCGATCGCGCTCGTTTTCGAAGACGAATCCCTCACGTATGCGCAACTCGATGCGCGCGCTAATCGGCTTGCGCACCATCTCATCGCGCTTGGCGTCGAACCGGAACATCGCGTCGCATTGTGCATGGAGCGCGGCATCGACATGATCGTCGCGTTGATGGCGATACTCAAGGCAGGCGCTGCGTATGTGCCGCTCGACCCCGCCTCGGTCGCCGAGCGCCTCGCGTACATGCTCGACGACGCCGATGTATCGCTGCTCGTGACTCAGACATCGCTGCTCGACGGTCTTTCACGGGTCGCGCTTAACGTCTCGATCGTTTGTCCCGACGACGAAGCGTGCCGTATCGATGCATGTCCCGATATCGATCCCGCCATTGACCTGCAGTCGCACAGCCCCGCGTATGTGATTTACACGTCCGGCTCGACCGGCAAGCCCAAGGGCGTCGTGCTGAGTCATCGGAATCTATCGAACTATCTGAGCGGCGTGCTTGCGAGGATGAACGTGCTCGCGCAGTGCAAGATGGCCCTCGCTTCGACCATCGCGACCGATCTGGGCAATACGATTCTGTTCGGTGCGCTGGTCGCTGGCCACGAGCTGCATGTGCTGTCGAACGACCGCACCACTGATAGCTATCTGTTCGGGCAGTACATGCGTCAGCGCGGAATCGATGTGCTCAAGATCGTGCCCGGACATTTGCGCGCGCTGGTTGACGTTACGCTCGACACCGCGCCTGCATTGCCGACGCAATTGCTCGTGCTAGGCGGGGAAGCGACGCGCTCCGACTGGATCCGCCGCGTGCAGGCACTGAAGCCCGGCATGCGCATTCTGAATCACTATGGCCCGACCGAGACGACCGTGGGCGTGTTGACGCATGCCTATCACGATGACATCGCATACGGCATGTCGATTCCCATCGGGAGACCGTTGGCCAACACGCGAGCCTATGTTCTCGATGAATTCCTGCGTCCTGTGCCGCTCGGCGTGACGGGTGAGTTGTATATCGGCGGTACGGGTCTCGCGAGCGGCTATCTGCGGCGCGCGGCGCTCACCGCGCAGCGCTTCGTCGCCGACCCCTTCGCTTCTGGCGATCGCATGTACCGCACAGGCGATCTCGCACGTTATCGTGCCGATGGCAACATCGAGTTCCTCGGCCGCAACGA
>NZ_JALQEK010000057.1:0-5445 GCF_023630765.1 Caballeronia sp. ATUFL_F2_KS9A
TGCTCTTTAAAAACTAACAGCCGATAAGTGTGGGCGCTTGATGGCGAGTGCGGCTGGTTCTTCGGAATCGGCAATAGCAAAAGTATCAAGAGTCTCACACGAAGTATCAGAGGAAGGTTTGTTCATCTTTGGATGGAATAAATCATCGTCAGTACGTTGAGTGAGCGACCTATTCGGAAGAATAGAAAACAGTAACAGGTATTGAACTGAAGAGTTTGATCCTGGCTCAGATTGAACGCTGGCGGCATGCCTTACACATGCAAGTCGAACGGCAGCACGGGGGCAACCCTGGTGGCGAGTGGCGAACGGGTGAGTAATACATCGGAACGTGTCCTGTAGTGGGGGATAGCCCGGCGAAAGCCGGATTAATACCGCATACGACCTAAGGGAGAAAGCGGGGGATCTTCGGACCTCGCGCTATAGGGGCGGCCGATGGCAGATTAGCTAGTTGGTGGGGTAAAGGCCTACCAAGGCGACGATCTGTAGCTGGTCTGAGAGGACGACCAGCCACACTGGGACTGAGACACGGCCCAGACTCCTACGGGAGGCAGCAGTGGGGAATTTTGGACAATGGGGGCAACCCTGATCCAGCAATGCCGCGTGTGTGAAGAAGGCCTTCGGGTTGTAAAGCACTTTTGTCCGGAAAGAAAACTTCGTCCCTAATATGGATGGAGGATGACGGTACCGGAAGAATAAGCACCGGCTAACTACGTGCCAGCAGCCGCGGTAATACGTAGGGTGCGAGCGTTAATCGGAATTACTGGGCGTAAAGCGTGCGCAGGCGGTCTGTTAAGACCGATGTGAAATCCCCGGGCTTAACCTGGGAACTGCATTGGTGACTGGCAGGCTTTGAGTGTGGCAGAGGGAGGTAGAATTCCACGTGTAGCAGTGAAATGCGTAGAGATGTGGAGGAATACCGATGGCGAAGGCAGCCTCCTGGGCCAACACTGACGCTCATGCACGAAAGCGTGGGGAGCAAACAGGATTAGATACCCTGGTAGTCCACGCCCTAAACGATGTCAACTAGTTGTTGGGGATTCATTTCCTTAGTAACGTAGCTAACGCGTGAAGTTGACCGCCTGGGGAGTACGGTCGCAAGATTAAAACTCAAAGGAATTGACGGGGACCCGCACAAGCGGTGGATGATGTGGATTAATTCGATGCAACGCGAAAAACCTTACCTACCCTTGACATGGTCGGAACCCTGCTGAAAGGTGGGGGTGCTCGAAAGAGAACCGGCGCACAGGTGCTGCATGGCTGTCGTCAGCTCGTGTCGTGAGATGTTGGGTTAAGTCCCGCAACGAGCGCAACCCTTGTCCTTAGTTGCTACGCAAGAGCACTCTAAGGAGACTGCCGGTGACAAACCGGAGGAAGGTGGGGATGACGTCAAGTCCTCATGGCCCTTATGGGTAGGGCTTCACACGTCATACAATGGTCGGAACAGAGGGTTGCCAAGCCGCGAGGTGGAGCCAATCCCAGAAAACCGATCGTAGTCCGGATCGCAGTCTGCAACTCGACTGCGTGAAGCTGGAATCGCTAGTAATCGCGGATCAGCATGCCGCGGTGAATACGTTCCCGGGTCTTGTACACACCGCCCGTCACACCATGGGAGTGGGTTTCACCAGAAGTAGGTAGCCTAACCGCAAGGAGGGCGCTTACCACGGTGGGATTCATGACTGGGGTGAAGTCGTAACAAGGTAGCCGTATCGGAAGGTGCGGCTGGATCACCTCCTTTCTCGAGCTTCGCACACGAAGTCAAGCGCTCACGCTTATCGGCTGTTGTTTGAAGACAGGCTTTGGGTCTGTAGCTCAGTCGGTTAGAGCACCGTCTTGATAAGGCGGGGGTCGTTGGTTCGAATCCAACCAGACCCACCACGGTCAAGATGAGTCAGGCAGTCAGTGAGGCTGCAGACGCGAGACGCGGGGGATTAGCTCAGCTGGGAGAGCACCTGCTTTGCAAGCAGGGGGTCGTCGGTTCGATCCCGTCATCCTCCACCAAGTCCTCAATGCGCAGTGTTTCGTGAAGCACTTTGCATTGGCGATTGAAAGCCAGTTGATGTCGCAGGCGAGTGAAGTGAGCTTGTCGGCTAAACGTTCTTTAACAATCTGGAAGAAGTAGTAAAGAGACTATCTAAAAGCACTTAGAGATGGGTGTGAGTCGGGTAGTCAGGGTAGTGATTGTATCAAGTATGAAAAGTGATCTTGATGATGACTTGGAATACGGCACAACGCGAATACTCAGCCTATGGCGAGGGTGGCTCGAGAGAGACACACTTGTTATAGGGTCAAGCGAACAAGTGCATGTGGTGGATGCCTTGGCGATCACAGGCGATGAAGGACGCGGTAGCCTGCGAAAAGTTGTGGGGAGCTGGCAAACGAGCTTTGATCCACAAATGTCCGAATGGGGAAACCCACTCCTAATGGAGTACCCACAACTGAATACATAGGTTGTGTGGAGCGAACGCGGTGAACTGAAACATCTAAGTAACCGCAGGAAAAGAAATCAACCGAGATTCCCAAAGTAGTGGCGAGCGAAATGGGATCAGCCTGTACTCTTTATCTTTGTTGTTAGTCGAACGCTCTGGAAAGTGCGGCCATAGCAGGTGATAGCCCTGTAGACGAAAACAGCGAGGAAGAACTAGGGGTACGACAAGTAGGGCGGGACACGTGAAATCCTGTCTGAAGATGGGGGGACCATCCTCCAAGGCTAAATACTCGTGATCGACCGATAGTGAACCAGTACCGTGAGGGAAAGGCGAAAAGAACCCCGGGAGGGGAGTGAAATAGATCCTGAAACCGCATGCATACAAACAGTCGGAGCCTGGAAACGGGTGACGGCGTACCTTTTGTATAATGGGTCAGCGACTTACGTTCAGTAGCGAGCTTAACTGATTAAGGCAGGCGTAGCGAAAGCGAGTCCGAACAGGGCGATCAGTTGCTGGGCGTAGACCCGAAACCAAGTGATCTATCCATGGCCAGGTTGAAGGTGCGGTAACACGTACTGGAGGACCGAACCCACTAACGTTGAAAAGTTAGGGGATGAGCTGTGGATAGGGGTGAAAGGCTAAACAAACTTGGAAATAGCTGGTTCTCTCCGAAAACTATTTAGGTAGTGCCTCGTGTATCACCTTCGGGGGTAGAGCACTGTCATGGTTGTGGGGTCCATTGCGGATTACTACGCCATAGCAAACTCCGAATACCGAAGAGTGCAATCACGGGAGACAGACATCGGGTGCTAACGTCCGGTGTCAAGAGGGAAACAACCCAGACCGCCAGCTAAGGTCCCAAAGATTGGCTAAGTGGGAAACGAAGTGGGAAGGCTAAAACAGTCAGGAGGTTGGCTTAGAAGCAGCCACCCTTTAAAGAAAGCGTAATAGCTCACTGATCGAGTCGTCCTGCGCGGAAGATGTAACGGGGCTCAAGCCAGTCACCGAAGCTGCGGATGCGTACGCAAGTACGTGTGGTAGGAGAGCGTTCCGTAAGCCTGCGAAGGTGCGTTGAAAAGCGTGCTGGAGGTATCGGAAGTGCGAATGCTGACATGAGTAGCGATAAAGGGGGTGAAAAGCCCCCTCGCCGTAAGCCCAAGGTTTCCTACGCAACGTTCATCGGCGTAGGGTGAGTCGGCCCCTAAGGCGAGGCAGAAATGCGTAGCTGATGGGAAGCAGGTCAATATTCCTGCACCATTGTTAGATGCGATGGGGGGACGGATCGCGGAAGGTTGTCCGGGTGTTGGACGTCCCGGTCGCTGCGTTGGAGAAGGCACTTAGGCAAATCCGGGTGCGTAATTCAAGGGCGTGGCGCGAGCTTCTTCGGAAGCGAAGCAATTGGAAGTGGTTCCAAGAAAAGCCTCTAAGCTTCAGTCTAACGATGACCGTACCGCAAACCGACACAGGTGGGCGAGATGAGTATTCTAAGGCGCTTGAGAGAACTCGGGAGAAGGAACTCGGCAAATTGGTACCGTAACTTCGGGATAAGGTACGCCCTTGTAGCTTGACTGGCCTGCGCCAGGAGGGTGAAAGGGTTGCAATAAACTGGTGGCTGCGACTGTTTAATAAAAACACAGCACTCTGCAAACACGAAAGTGGACGTATAGGGTGTGACGCCTGCCCGGTGCCGGAAGATTAAATGATGGGGTGCAAGCTCTTGATTGAAGTCCCGGTAAACGGCGGCCGTAACTATAACGGTCCTAAGGTAGCGAAATTCCTTGTCGGGTAAGTTCCGACCTGCACGAATGGCGTAACGATGGCCACACTGTCTCCTCCCGAGACTCAGCGAAGTTGAAGTGTTTGTGATGATGCAATCTCCCCGCGGCTAGACGGAAAGACCCCATGAACCTTTACTGTAGCTTTGCATTGGACTTTGAACCGATCTGTGTAGGATAGGTGGGAGGCTATGAAACCGGAACGCCAGTTTCGGTGGAGCCGTCCTTGAAATACCACCCTGGTTTGTTTGAGGTTCTAACCTTGGCCCGTGATCCGGGTCGGGGACAGTGCATGGTAGGCAGTTTGACTGGGGCGGTCTCCTCCCAAAGCGTAACGGAGGAGTACGAAGGTACGCTAGGTACGGTCGGAAATCGTGCTGATAGTGCAATGGCATAAGCGTGCTTAACTGCGAGACCGACAAGTCGAGCAGGTGCGAAAGCAGGTCATAGTGATCCGGTGGTTCTGTATGGAAGGGCCATCGCTCAACGGATAAAAGGTACTCTGGGGATAACAGGCTGATACCGCCCAAGAGTTCATATCGACGGCGGTGTTTGGCACCTCGATGTCGGCTCATCTCATCCTGGGGCTGTAGCCGGTCCCAAGGGTATGGCTGTTCGCCATTTAAAGAGGTACGTGAGCTGGGTTTAAAACGTCGTGAGACAGTTTGGTCCCTATCTGCCGTGGGCGTTGGATATTTGAAGGGGGCTGCTCCTAGTACGAGAGGACCGGAGTGGACGAACCTCTGGTGTACCGGTTGTGACGCCAGTCGCATCGCCGGGTAGCTATGTTCGGAAGAGATAACCGCTGAAAGCATCTAAGCGGGAAACTCGCCTTAAGATGAGATATCCCCGGGGCTTCGAGCCCCTTGAAGGGTCGTTCCAGACCAGGACGTTGATAGGTCAGGTGTGTAAGTGCAGTAATGCATTGAGCTAACTGATACTAATTGCCCGTAAGGCTTGATCCTATAACCAGTGTGTTTCACGTACTGACCTGGCGCCACAGCGCTTGGTCAATACCACCCCTGGTTGAGTAGCGTTGTGCGACACTCACTCCCCAAACACTTCTACTTCTTCCCAGATTGGTTGTCGCGCCCACCCAGGCGAGACAACAACAAGTCATGCCTGATGACCATAGCGAGTCGGTCCCACCCCTTCCCATCCCGAACAGGACCGTGAAACGACTCCACGCCGATGATAGTGCGGATACCCGTGTGAAAGTAGGTAATCGTCAGGCTCCTCATGCT
>NZ_JALQEK010000058.1:0-3273 GCF_023630765.1 Caballeronia sp. ATUFL_F2_KS9A
TCAAACCGCCCGTCGCACCATCAATTCCTTGATCTTGCCGATCGCCTTGGTCGGGTTGAGCCCCTTCGGGCACACGTCGACGCAATTCATGATCGTGTGGCAACGGAACAGACGATACGGATCTTCCAGGTTATCGAGGCGTTCGCCCGTCGCCTGATCGCGGCTATCCGCGATGAAGCGATACGCCTGCAGCAAGCCCGCCGGTCCCACGAACTTGTCCGGGTTCCACCAGAAGCTCGGGCACGACGTCGAGCAGCTCGCGCACAGAATGCACTCGTACAAGCCATCGAGTTCATCGCGCTCGACGGGCGACTGCAGACGCTCCTTCTCGGGCGGCGGCGTATCGTTGATCAGATACGGCTTGATCGAATGATACTGATTGAAGAACTGCGTGAAATCGCAGATCAGATCGCGCACCACCGGCAGACCCGGCAGCGGACGCAGCACGATCTTCTGCGGCAGTTCGTTCAGATTCGTCAGGCACGCGAGGCCGTTCTTGCCGTTGATGTTCATCGCGTCCGAACCGCACACGCCTTCGCGGCACGAGCGACGGAACGACAGCGTCTCATCGACTTCTTTCAGTTTCACCAGCGCGTCGAGCAGCATGCGTTCATGCGTCAGATCGAGCTCGTAGCTCTGCATGCGCGGCGCTGCATCCTTGTCCGGATCGTAGCGATAGACTTCAAAAATTCTCTTTGCCATTTCGATTTCCTTGCGCTTTCCTTAGAAGGTACGCGCCTTGGGCGGCACCGATTCGACCGTCAGCGGCTTCATCTGCACCGGCTTGTATTCGAGGCGATCGCCTTCGCTGAACCACAGCGTGTGACGCATCCAGTTCTCGTCGTCGCGATGCTCGTAGTCGCTGTGCGCGTGCGCGCCACGGCTTTCCTTGCGCGCTTCGGCGGAAACCATCGTCGCGCGTGCGACTTCGATCAGATTCGCCAGTTCGAGCGCCTCGACCTTCGCGGTGTTGAACACCTTCGACTTGTCCTTCAGATGCACGTGCTTCACGCGCTCGGCGAGTTCGGCGATCTTGCCGACGCCTTCTTCGAGCAGCTTCGACGTGCGGAACACGCCCGCATGCGCCTGCATCGATGCGCGGATGTCGTTGGCGATGTTCTGCGTGTACTCGCCCGACGTCGACTTCTCCAGCACCGCGAGACGTTCCATCGCGAAGTCGGCGGCATCGGCCGGTAGCGGCTTGTGCTCCTTCAATTCCTTCGCGTGCTTGATGATGTGATTGCCCGCCGCGCGGCCGAACACGACGAGATCGAGCAGCGAGTTCGTGCCCAGACGATTCGCGCCGTGCACCGACACGCACGAGCATTCGCCAACAGCATAGAAGCCGTTGACCGGATCGTTGTAGCCCTTCGCGGTGCCCACGACCTGACCATGCATGTTCGTCGGAATGCCACCCATCTGATAGTGGATGGTCGGCACGACCGGAATCGGCTCCTTGATGCAATCGACGTTCGCGAACTTCAGCGCAATCTCGCGAATCGACGGCAGACGCTTCATGATCGTCTCCGCGCCGATGTGCGACAGATCGAGCAGCACGTGATCCTTGTTCGGACCGACGCCGCGGCCTTCCTTGATCTCCTGATCCATCGAACGCGAAACGAAGTCGCGCGGCGCGAGATCCTTCAGCGTCGGCGCATAGCGTTCCATGAAGCGATCGCCATTCGAGTTACGCAGAATGCCGCCTTCACCGCGCACGCCTTCGGTAATCAGCACGCCCGCGCCGGCGACGCCGGTCGGGTGGAACTGCCAGAACTCCATGTCCTGCAGCGCGATGCCCGAACGCGCGGCCATGCCGAGGCCGTCGCCCGTATTGATGAACGCATTCGTCGATGCCGCGAAGATACGGCCCGCGCCGCCCGTGGCGAACAGCGTCGTCTTGCCCTCGAGGATATAGACCTCGCCCGTTTCCATTTCGAGCGCGGTGACGCCGAGCACGTCGCCATCGGCGTCGCGGATCAGATCCAGCGCCATCCATTCGACGAAGAAGTGCGTCTTCGCAGCCACGTTCTGCTGATACAGCGTGTGCAGCAACGCGTGACCGGTACGGTCGGCGGCCGCGCAGGCGCGTTGCACGGGCTTCTCGCCGTAGTTCGCCGTGTGGCCGCCGAACGGACGCTGATAGATCGTGCCATCCGGATTACGGTCGAACGGCATGCCCATGTGTTCCAACTCGTACACGGCGTTGGGCGCTTCGCGGCACATGAACTCGATCGCATCCTGATCGCCGAGCCAGTCGGAGCCCTTGATGGTGTCGTAGAAGTGATAGTGCCAGTTGTCTTCGCTCATGTTGCCGAGCGATGCGCCGATGCCGCCTTGCGCGGCCACCGTATGCGAGCGCGTGGGGAACACTTTCGAGAGCACCGCGACGGACAGACCCGCGCGCGCGAGCTGCAGCGATGCGCGCATGCCCGATCCGCCCGCACCGACGATGACCACGTCAAAGCGACGACGCGGCAGGGAAGTCTTGATTGCAGCCATGTTCTTTAAACTCTCCAGAGAATCTGTGCAGCGTAGCCGGCGCATCCGACGAGCCAGAGGATCGTCAGCACTTGCAAGAGCAGGCGCAGACCCATGGGCTTCACGTAGTCCATCCAGATGTCGCGAATGCCGACCCACGCGTGATAGAAGAGGCAAAGCAAGGCTACGAAAGTCGCAAGCTTCATCCACTGGGTCGCGAAGATGCCCGCCCAGCCTTCATACGAGAAGTTGTGCGCCGCGAAGAACCAGAAGAGAAGAATGACGGTGTACACGGCCATCACGACCGCGGTGATGCGTTGCGCGAGCCAGTCGCGCAGACCATAGTGCGCGCCGACGACCAGGCGCTTGGGGCCGACCCGATTTTGCGTTGCCATGTTTAGAACACTCCGAAGATCTTGAGAGCCATCGCGAGCGTGAGCAACAGCGAGACGATCAGCACGATGAGCGCGCTTTGCTTGCCGCCTTGCTTGTTCACGCCGACGTGCGTGTCGAGCAGCAAGAAGCGGATACCCGCGCAGAAGTGATGCAGATACGACCACGACAACACGAGCGTGATGATCTTGACGATGGGGTTGGCGAGAAAGCCCTTGAACGCGTCGAACGAGATTTCCGACGTGAGGCTCTGATCGAGCAGATACAGGATGAACGGCAGACACACGAAGAGCAGCAGGCCGCTCACGCGATGCAGGATCGATACCTTGCCCGCCAGCGGCAAGCGATACTTCGCGATCTGACCGATCCCGATGTTCCGGTATTCCGGCCTTGGTTTTTTTA
>NZ_JALQEK010000059.1:0-1442 GCF_023630765.1 Caballeronia sp. ATUFL_F2_KS9A
CCCCGCAAAGTTGGACAGTTTTGGGCTAGGCCGCTAAGGGCTGAGTTCTGTACATCACAGGACTCAGCCCTTTCAGCTTCAGCTTGATGCGGTGGTGATTGTAGTAGTGAATGTAGCGTCTGATTCCGGCCTGAAGGGCTTCGATGCTCTCGAAGCGGTTGGGGTAGAAGAACTCCGACTTCAAAGTGCCGAAGAAGCTTTCCATGGTGGCGTTGTCGTGGCAGTTGCCCTTGCGCGACATGCTTTGCGTCAGGGCTCGTTGCGAGAGCAACGCCTGGTAAGCGCCCATCTGATAGTGCCAGCCTTGATCCGAGTGGACCAAGGGGCGATCATCGACTTCCAGCCTTCTGAACGCCTTTTTGATCATGTTGGCGACCATCGCGAATGCCGGACGAGTGGCCGTCTCGTAGGCGATGATCTCGCCGTTATACAGATCCAGCACCGGCGATAGATAAAGCTTTCGCTCGCCCACCCGGAATTCAGTGATATCGGTGACCCACTTCTGGTTCGGCCCCGCGGCATCGAACTGTCTTTGCAGCACGTTCGGCGCAACCCGTCCCACCGTCCCGCGGAAGGCTTGAAACTTCTTCGGGCGCACCAGCGACTTCAGTTTCATGAGGTGCATCAACCGCTGGACGGTCTTGTGATTCACAACAGTGCCCAAATGCCGGACTGCGTGAGTAATGCGTCGATAGCCATAACGCCCTTTGTGCTGCTCGAACACAGAACGAATACGCGCCTTGAGCTGCGCGTGTTTGTCCGCCTTGCGTGAAGCCTTGCATTGGTAGTAGAACGTGCTGCGCGCCAGGCCGGCCACTTTCAGCAGGCCGTCGAGCGCAAACTCATGCCTCAACCCGGCCACTACTTGCGCTTTTTGCGCTGCGCTGTAGGGCTTTCCGAGCGGATCAAGGCATCGAGTTTTTTTAGGTACGCATTCTCCATGCGCAGATAGTTCAGCTCCTTCAGGAGCTCTTCCTTCGTGCGGGCCTCGTCGGATTTGGACGAAACCGCTGGCGCAGATGACTTGGGTTGCTTCACGGAGCGTCCTCGGGGGCGCGGCTCAAGGGCCTGCATACCTCCCGAATCATACCGGCGCTTCCAGACATTAATCGCGCTCGGATTGCGGATATCGAAGATCGCGGCCGTCTCTCGGCACGACAGGGCCTTGGTGTGCATGAACTGCAGCACCTTCAGTTTGAATGGGCCGTCGTAGAAACTGTACTTCTTCTTAAACGCCGCCTCGCCATGCGCCCGCCAGGCCGCCACCCATTTACGCACCGTGCCCTGGCCCACGCCATGTTGACGCCCCACCTCTCCGTAACCACCCCGCTCGCCTGATAAATAGTCTTGAACGACTCTGCTCTTGAGTCGTGCGCTGTACTTGCTCATGAAAAAACACCCCAAATCGTTGAACGGGTGTCCAACTTTTGGGGTGCAGTTCA
>NZ_JALQEK010000060.1:0-1184 GCF_023630765.1 Caballeronia sp. ATUFL_F2_KS9A
AAATGACTGACGTAGTGATCGTATCGGCCGCGCGTACGGCGGTAGGCAAATTCGGCGGCTCGCTCGCGAAAATCGCGGCGCCGGAACTGGGCGCGACGGTCATCAAGGCCGTGCTGGAGCGTTCGGGCGTAAAGCCGGATCAGGTGAGCGAAGTGATCCTGGGCCAAGTGCTCGCGGCCGGTTCGGGCCAGAATCCGGCGCGCCAGTCGCTCATCAAGGCGGGCTTGCCCGACATGGTGCCGGGCATGACGATCAACAAGGTCTGCGGCTCGGGCCTCAAAGCGGTGATGCTGGCAGCGAACGCGATCATCGCGGGCGACGCGGAGATCGTCGTCGCGGGCGGCCAGGAAAACATGAGCGCGGCGCCGCACGTGCTGCCGGGTTCGCGCGACGGCTTCCGCATGGGCGACGCGAAGCTGATCGACACGATGATCGTCGATGGCCTGTGGGACGTCTATAACAACTATCACATGGGCACGACGGCGGAAAACGTCGCGAAGGAATTCGGCATCACGCGCGAGCAGCAGGACGCGTTCGCGGCGCTGTCGCAGAACAAGGCGGAAGCCGCGCAGAAGGCGGGCCGCTTCAACGACGAAATCGTGCCGGTCGCGATTCCGCAACGTAAAGGCGAGCCGCTGCAATTCAACACCGACGAATTCGTGCGTCACGGCGTGACGCCCGAAGCGCTCGCGGGCCTGAAGCCGGCGTTCTCGAAGGAAGGCACGGTGACGGCTGCAAACGCATCGGGCATCAACGACGGCGCGGCGGCGGTCGTCGTGATGTCGGCGAAAAAGGCCGAAGCGCTCGGTTTGACGCCGCTCGCGCGCATCAAGGCGTACGCGAACGCGGGCGTCGATCCGAAGATCATGGGCATGGGCCCGGTGCCGGCGTCGAAGCGATGTCTGGAGCGTGCGGGCTGGAACGTGAACGATCTCGATCTGATGGAAATCAACGAGGCGTTCGCGGCGCAAGCGCTGGCGGTGCACAAGCAGATGGGCTGGGATCAGTCGAAGATCAACGTGAACGGCGGGGCGATCGCGATCGGTCATCCGATCGGCGCGTCGGGCTGCCGGATTCTCGTCACGCTGCTGCACGAAATGCAGAAGCGCGATGCGAAGAAGGGTCTGGCGTCGCTGTGCATCGGCGGCGGCATGGGTGTCGCGCTGGCGGTGGAACGTCCGTAA
>NZ_JALQEK010000061.1:0-1046 GCF_023630765.1 Caballeronia sp. ATUFL_F2_KS9A
TCCGGACCGGTGTAATTCGCGCTCGGCCGGATGATCTTGTTGTCGATGCGTTGCTCGATGATGTGCGCGCTCCATCCCGACGTGCGCGAGATCACGAAGAGCGGCGTGAACATCGCGGTCGGCACGCCCATCATGTGATATGAAACCGCGCTGAACCAGTCGAGGTTCGGGAACATCTTCTTCGCGTCCCACATCACCGATTCGAGGCGCTCGGCGATATCGAACAGCTTCGTATCGCCGGCTTCCTTCGACAGATTCCTCGCGACTTCCTTGATGACCTTGTTGCGCGGATCGGAGATCGTGTACACCGGATGGCCGAAGCCGATCACGACTTCCTTGTTTTCGACGCGGCGTTTGATATCGGCTTCCGCTTCATCCGGCGTCTGATAGCGCGACTGAATTTCGAACGCGACTTCGTTCGCGCCGCCATGCTTCGGACCGCGCAGCGCGCCGATCGCGCCGGTGATCGCGGAATACATGTCCGAACCCGTGCCCGCGATCACGCGCGCCGTGAACGTCGATGCGTTGAACTCGTGTTCGGCGTAAAGATTGAGCGATACATGCATCGCATCGACCCACGCTTTGGACGGCGCGACGCCATGCAGCAGATGCAGAAAGTGACCGCCGATGGAATCGTCATCGGTTTCGACTTCGATGCGCTTGCCGTTGTGCGAATAGTGATACCAGTAGAGCAGCATCGAGCCGAGCGAGGCCATCAGCCGGTCGGCGATATCCTTCGCGCCCGGCACGTTGTGATCGTCCTTCTCCGGCAGGATCGTGCCGAGCACGGAGACGCCGGTACGCATCACGTCCATCGGATGCGCGCACGCGGGAATCCATTCCAGCGCGGCTTTGAGATTCGCGGGCAGGCCGCGCAACGCCTTCAGCTTCGTCTTGTATGCCTTCAGTTCGGCGGCGTTCGGCAGCTTGCCGTGCACGAGCAAATGCGCGATCTCTTCGAACTCGGACGTCGTCGCGACATCGAGAATGTCGTAGCCGCGATAGTGCAAGTCGTTGCCCGTCTTGCCGACGGTGCACAGCGCGGT
>NZ_JALQEK010000062.1:0-566 GCF_023630765.1 Caballeronia sp. ATUFL_F2_KS9A
GGGATGCTCGCGAACGTGCCGCGCGGCGGCGGGCGTATCGAGTATTTCGAGGATGGATATTCGATCAAGGACGACAAGCGCAGATGGACGCACCCCGCAGGCGTCGCCCAGACGCCAACAGAAGGTGCGGACGTGGCGTTGCCGAGCCTGACCGGTCCCGCCATGGCTGCTGTGCAGAACGCTGCATCGGCATCCCTGCCCGCGCTCGCGGGATCGGCGGCATCGGTTGCTGCACTTACGGGCGGTGCGGGCGCAGCGCTCCACACGGCAGCGCAAACCGTTACGCAAGCCGCCATTGGCTCGATGGGTCAGCCACTCGGCCAGGTCACGCAACGCGCGGCCGGGACGCCACTGACGGGCATGGGACAGCAATCCACGCCGACGCTCGCCAAGTCCCTGACGTCGAAGTAACTCGCACTATTCACGCATAAGAACCAACAAGAAATGTCTACACCCGCAACACCGAGCAAGCCCGCGTCGCGACAGATCGCGCCGGCTATCAAACAGAATGCCGAAGAGCGGCGCGTCATTACTTACGAAATCACGCCCGCCAACCCGACGCCGAA
>NZ_JALQEK010000063.1:0-563 GCF_023630765.1 Caballeronia sp. ATUFL_F2_KS9A
TTGGCGCTTGTGAGCGCGTCGGTCGCCGTGTTGACGCTCTGCGCCGCCGCTTTGCTCGCGGCGGCGGCTCCCGAGACACTCGACGCCGCCGACGCGGCAGCCGCCCCGGCGTTCGATACGGACTGCTGCGGCGCATCGCGTTTCACGGCTTTCGGATCCGCACCTTCGAGCACGAGCAGATTGCTCTGCACACTGATTCTCACCGGATCGGTGTCCTTCCACTGCTTCTTCGGAATCAACAGCTTCCACACGCCGTTGCTGCTCGGCGAGCGGAAGAACGCCACTACGCCAACGTACTCGGCGTCCTTCTGCATCGGTTCGGCAACGCTCGCGCTCGCGCCCGGGCGCAGCACGACGTCCTTGGTGGCGACGAGATCCGTCTTGAGCAGTTCGAGATCGGCGTTCTGCAACTGGACATATTCGAGTTGCGCGAAGGTCTTCGAATCCTTGAGTTGATAGAACCGCACCACCGTCGAAAGCGGCTGGCCGGTCGCGTTCTCGTTCAACGCGGCGCGACCGTTCAGTTCGACGTTCATCGACTTGACTTGCGTGGTGAAGAGCCA
>NZ_JALQEK010000064.1:0-462 GCF_023630765.1 Caballeronia sp. ATUFL_F2_KS9A
GCGCCGGCTATCAAACAGAATGCCGAAGAGCGGCGCGTCATTACTTACGAAATCACGCCCGCCAACCCGACGCCGAAGACCCGGCCGAAGCTCACGCAGGCCACCGTCGATTCGGTCAAGAACCACAGTCAGGAAATCTTCGTCCAGTGCCTTTACATGCTGCCTGTCGTGGGCAACGCCATGTCGTTGTATGACGTAGGCATGGACATTTACCGCATTGTCAGCCAGCCGGGTGAGTCGAAGAGCTTCACCGCATGGGGCATTCTCGCCATCGACGCCATCGGCGTGATTCCAGCGGCAGGCAACGCGACCGTTCTCGTCCAGCTCGGCGTAATCGCTGTCGTCACGCGTGGTAACACGCGCGCTCAACGTGCCGACGATTTTTGGCCACGAGTGCTCCTGCATCGGAATCCGGTAGGGGCGCTCGGCAGGAATGGCCCGGAACGTGTTGTGATACGACTT
>NZ_JALQEK010000065.1:0-285 GCF_023630765.1 Caballeronia sp. ATUFL_F2_KS9A
CGCTGGCGACGATTGCCGAATTCCGGCCGGCGCTGTTTTGGGGCGGACTGATGGCGCTAGTGTCGGTGCCCGCCCTCATGCTGCTCAGGGTGCTGCATGGCTAGTCGGTTCGGTTCGCACATCAAGGTGTGGTTTCTGCTCGTGCCGGTGCTAGCCATCGCGGTCATGCCGGCCATCCCGGAGCGCAAGCTATTCGAGGTGCCGGAAGCGGAAACACATTCTCTAGTTGAGTCGGTGGGGCAGGAACGTGTCGACCGCGCCATGCGCAGCGCCAACGAAGAGTTC
>NZ_JALQEK010000066.1:0-282 GCF_023630765.1 Caballeronia sp. ATUFL_F2_KS9A
TACCGGGGCCGTCACCAAGTTCTCCTTCGTCATGACTTCCTTAATCTTAATGGAATAGTCATGAACGAATCGCAGGTCGCGGTTGGTAATGATGCCGACCAGCTTGCCGTTTCCGTCTACGACAGGAACGCCGGAAATCCGATATTTGCCCATTAATTCTTCTGCGTCGTAAACATGATGATCAGGCGTCAGGGAGAAAGGATTTGTAATGACGCCGCTCTCCGAGCGCTTCACCCGGTCGACTTCTTGCGCTTGCTGTGCCACCGACATGTTCTTGTGAAT
>NZ_JALQEK010000067.1:0-279 GCF_023630765.1 Caballeronia sp. ATUFL_F2_KS9A
GATTATATGCTGGTGTATCTTTCCTAGGTTCCCTTCCCTTCCCTATAAATATGGACCTCTCAACGTAATGTCACGATTCTACTATGCGAGCATCAGCATGCCTTTCCGCACCGGTCACTCCCTCGCAACGAGTTGAACCATCTACTCGTATACATATTTTCACATCTTGACTTCAACGTCGTAGACTACATAATACACACTACTCCTGACCAACTAGCTGTTTATAGCTCTCTCACGTTTCATCCGCCAAGCCCTTGAATGCTTTCCTCAAACTTTAAC
>NZ_JALQEK010000068.1:0-276 GCF_023630765.1 Caballeronia sp. ATUFL_F2_KS9A
GGGTGGACTGATCCCAGCGGCGGGCCAGGTAGCCGTCTAGCCAGTCGGTCACGGAAGCCAGGGCGAACAGGGCGGCCGCCACCGGCATGCTCCAGGAGTAGGGGAGGTAGAAGAACACCACCAGCAGCGGGATGAAGGCGATTCTTGCCAGCGTCAGGATGTTGGGGATGTTCATTGACGAGAGGTCCTTGCCTAAGGTCAGGAAAGCCGAAGAGGCCCCATTCTATCTGTACCGGGCGTCATCATCCATGCAAGGAGCGATGAATCGCTTCGGCC
>NZ_JALQEK010000069.1:0-273 GCF_023630765.1 Caballeronia sp. ATUFL_F2_KS9A
GTACTGCACACGATTGACTTCCCTGCCGTCGGCGCGACGGATCAGCAACGCGTAGTTGCCTGGCTGATCGGTGCGTAGCGGATAGTCGAGCCCTGCCACGGGCAGCGCGAGCTTGCGTTCCTCGACGGGCACTTCCTTCAGACGCGATTCGTACTTGTAAGCCCCGGAGTCCTGCTTCGTCAGTATGGAGACGTAACGCAGCTCGACCAGTTGCGCACGCAAATCATTCAGCGCGATAGCTTTCGTATTCGGGTCGATGACGATGAGCCGCAC
>NZ_JALQEK010000070.1:0-270 GCF_023630765.1 Caballeronia sp. ATUFL_F2_KS9A
GATGCACAGACCGTTCGAGCTCAAGCCGAGCGCATCCAGGACGCTGACGTGGTGTTGTGTCAAGGTGAGATTCCGCCTGACGGGATTACCGAAGCTGCTCGCGGCGCCAAACGATTCGTGTTCAATCTGGCACCGGTTGTTGATGTTGATCCAGAGGTCATTCGCATGGCCGACCCGCTGATAGTTAACGAACATGAGGCGGCCTTGGTGGCTCTTGCTTTGGGATCGACGACTTCTCGTCTTGAGGATGATCCTGACGCAGCTTTGCGC
>NZ_JALQEK010000071.1:0-267 GCF_023630765.1 Caballeronia sp. ATUFL_F2_KS9A
GCGATGGGTTAACCCTGACGGCGGCCGTATTCGAATCACTCTTGGCGAGTGAAACAGACATGAAGAGACGACCAATCCTCCGCTCAAGCGAGCGGCCCTTCCTGTTTCGCTTCAGGAAGCGCCAGAGGATGATTTGGTGTTGTACATTCTACAACATCCATCTCGGCTGTCGTACGCATTTCAAGGAGCGCTTCGACTTATCATCGAGCCCCCATCATCGCGATGTCTTCACCTCGAGCTGCAGAACGGCAGCGATCGAAGCTGGAT
>NZ_JALQEK010000072.1:0-264 GCF_023630765.1 Caballeronia sp. ATUFL_F2_KS9A
AATTTAAAGAATCCATGATGAAATAATTTGAGATGACAATTCTTGGTCTCATGAAATATTTTATTGGCATAGAAGTTGAGCAATCTGAAAAATGAATTTTTATTTGTCAAAATAAATATTCCAAAGATTTGTTGAAAAGATTCAGGATGGCAAATTGCAAACCTGTCCCTACATTAGTTGCAGCAGGTACAACGTTAAGCAAGGATAAAGAAGGATCAGATGTCAATCCAACTTTATTCAAAAGATTGGTTGGTAGCCTCATGT
>NZ_JALQEK010000073.1:0-257 GCF_023630765.1 Caballeronia sp. ATUFL_F2_KS9A
ACCCTACGATTGCGATATTCATGAACTCCTCCTTGTGACGGGTTAACAGTACAAATAAAATACAATCGCCACAAGCGGACTTTGGGAAATGCCGGGAAAACACCTAAATCTCTGCCATTCTCGACAAGTGGCAAGGCGGGTTCGGGACAATCGAAAAACAATGTGTGGTGTAGAATCACTAAGGGCAGGAGACGGTGCATCTGATAGGAGTGGTTCCCCAGACGGGCAGTCGGGGCGGACCGACTGCCGGTCGAGAG
>NZ_JALQEK010000074.1:0-257 GCF_023630765.1 Caballeronia sp. ATUFL_F2_KS9A
GCCACGGCCGACGGCAGGTTGGCGATCTCCGCCGCCGACTCGCGCGCCGGGTGCCGCGCCGGCGGCTTGAAGAAGCAGAGGTCGTAGTTGTTGCGCTGGTCCGGCGTGATGTCGGCCGCCTCCACCGCGACGACGCCCTCGACCTGCGGCAGCGGCCGCGAGTGCCGCGAGATGTGGAGCAGCAGCGCGCTCACGGTCGTGAAGACGGTCGCGTCGCCCGGGTCGGGCGTGCGGCCCATGTGGATGCAGAACACGCA
>NZ_JALQEK010000075.1:0-254 GCF_023630765.1 Caballeronia sp. ATUFL_F2_KS9A
CCTTGACGGCGACCGTGACACCATACCCCTGATCGAGCTTCTCGATCAAGAACGGGAAGGCAAGCTTGGCCAACCGGTGGGACGAGGAGAAACAAGCCCGCAACCGCAACTTGAGGTCGTCCGTGGAGACTCCCGTCTGCAGCTTGCGAGGCACGGTGATGGGGAAGTATGAATAGAATGCCTGGTAGGCCTTCTCCACGACATCGGCGGTGATGCCCCGGTACGTCTCGAGAAACTTGGTCAAGGTATCGAAC
>NZ_JALQEK010000076.1:0-253 GCF_023630765.1 Caballeronia sp. ATUFL_F2_KS9A
GGCGGGTGCTTGCCAATGCCCGGCTATTCGTGATCGCGAAGGTTGGAGAGCGCATCTTCGAGGACTTCTGCTGCCTCGAAGTGAAGGTCGACGCCGGCATCATCGAGCGGTTCACCGGACGGCATACGGCGACATTCTGCCGAGTCGCGCAGAACGTTGATCGCCGCGCGTAGTGCAAGTGCGGTTGTCAGTTCAGTCATGCGATTTCCTCGTTGTTTCGTTCTGTGCGATCGGAGCACGAACACCTTCCGCG
>NZ_JALQEK010000077.1:0-248 GCF_023630765.1 Caballeronia sp. ATUFL_F2_KS9A
CCCGCGACGCCGCCGCCGCCATCCCCGCCGGCGCCGTCGCCCGCGGCCGAGACAGCGCCGGTCGGCGAGCCCCCCCCCCCCCCCCCCCCCCCCCCCCCCCCCCCCCCCCCCCCCCCCCACCCCCCCCCCCCCCCCCCCCCCCCCCCCCCCCCCCCCCCCCCCCCCCCCCCCCCCCCCCCCCCCCCCCCCCCCCCCCCCCCCCCCCCCCCCCCCCCCCCCCCCCCCGCCGAACGCGTTCGCGGCGAGAT
>NZ_JALQEK010000078.1:0-252 GCF_023630765.1 Caballeronia sp. ATUFL_F2_KS9A
GATTATTGTATATGCATATCACTCACCTTATAGTCGTTGAACGTTTTTATCTTATAATATATGCTAAGATAAACTTCGCTTCAAGTTTACTATTAATAGTAATTCTTGAAATTTACCCAATATGTATTAATAATTTTATGGCTAGCCATAAAATATTAAAGGACAAACATCCCTAGCGTAGCTTTTCCAATAATCCAAGATCTTTCCTTGTTGTATCTTGTGATCCTATGCCCTGCTTACGCAACTGTAAGA
>NZ_JALQEK010000079.1:0-251 GCF_023630765.1 Caballeronia sp. ATUFL_F2_KS9A
ATCTTGGCCCAGTCGCATTCGAGCTCTGGCACAGAAATCGGCACGCGTCGCGAGAGCGGGTTAAAGCCCCCTAGGAAACAATAAGGCTATGATTCTCAACGTCCGCTATTTAAAAGGGTATATCAGCAGGATTAGCAAATAATAGCAAATTTTCCTATAATCTCTTTTTTAGTATAATATATATACTAAAAAGAAAAGGCTATTAAGAAGAATTGTATTTAATATACCTTTCTTGTAGAGATATTATATAC
>NZ_JALQEK010000080.1:0-251 GCF_023630765.1 Caballeronia sp. ATUFL_F2_KS9A
CATTAGACGTGACAGTCAATGAACTATTCGAATCTATCTCGTCTTCTGATAAGGAGGAGGAAATAATGGAAATATCTAAAGAACAACAAAAGCAGTTTAATTATCGTAAAAATGAACTTTTTACTATTAAATTAATAACATTTGGTATTATTTTTGTGTTTTTAGGACTATTTGGAATCTTTGTAGGTGAGTTAGAAGGTTTAGAACAAAATATTTACCGCATCATTTGGATTTTCGCTTTATTTTTGAGC
>NZ_JALQEK010000081.1:0-249 GCF_023630765.1 Caballeronia sp. ATUFL_F2_KS9A
GGATTCAGCTTGAGTTGTTTGAAAGCATGAGCGGATATCTAGTAGAGTTGCTCGCAAAAGGCCCGCACGATAAGGGCGTTCTTTTCCGCGACATTTAGACGACTGGAATCACTGTGCTCCCTCTTATCAACGAGAACCTTTCGCTCTACGGGCTTTCGAAAATTGGAAGGAGAAAATCTGCGACGGTTCGTCTCCGAGACCTCGACGGCATACCGCTCGTTCTCCCGACGCAATCCAGCGGGCTGCGGT
>NZ_JALQEK010000082.1:0-247 GCF_023630765.1 Caballeronia sp. ATUFL_F2_KS9A
CCCGCCCCCCCCACCACGCCGAAGTTATCAAGCACAATCATCATTTCGAGATGATATCATGTGTGTGGTGGGCTCTGAGTTGTGTTTAAGAGACAGGATCCGCGCCGTTCGCGCGGCACGTCCAAAACCGAAGCCTTCGTCGTCATTGCTACTGTATCTTATACACAACTCACGGTGCCGACGTTCTATGCTCGGTGTAGATATCGGTTGTCGCCGTTTCAATTAAAACGAGCGCGGGGGGGGGGGG
>NZ_JALQEK010000083.1:0-247 GCF_023630765.1 Caballeronia sp. ATUFL_F2_KS9A
GTGTAAGGGTCCACGGCGCCCTGGTTCAGGATCTTGCGGAAGATGGCGCGCTGAGCACCGACGTGTGGTCGAGTGATGGACTCCGACTCGGCGGAATGGTTCGTGTACGCCCCAAGTATGACGCCCAGGATGGGGTCCTTCTCGGCGATGGCGTCGTCGAGGCGCTTGATGATGATGGTCCCGATGCCTTCACCGCGACAGTACCCGTCGGCTCCGTCATCAAAGGTCTTGCAGTTCCCCGTTCGGG
>NZ_JALQEK010000084.1:0-246 GCF_023630765.1 Caballeronia sp. ATUFL_F2_KS9A
CACGGTCTGCCAACCAATAACTTCGAGGGCGCTGGTTCAGCACGAAACAGCATCGGCACAGCGCTACGCGCTGCCGCGGGGTGTGCAAGGGAAACCATCGGTTTGCGCGCGCAGTGCGATAAAGATGTTAGTAGCGAAGCACGCGCATTCCCGATTGACCGGTCGGCCGCGAAGCGGGCTGGAGCTATTTGGTGCTGAACCAGTTTGTTGTGTGGTGCGATGTGGCAGACCGTGCGCGAGCCAAGC
>NZ_JALQEK010000085.1:0-244 GCF_023630765.1 Caballeronia sp. ATUFL_F2_KS9A
GCCCTGCCCGGGGGGGAACCAGCCAGGAGGGGGAGGGTACGGCACATTGCCAAACTCGGGGCCCGGCATCGGAGCCCCTCGACCCCACGAAGCAGGTGGAGGGGGTGGGGGCCCGCCGTAGAAGTGAGAGGGCGGGAAGGGGTGCTGTGGGATGGGAGCGACGTTCGGGAGAGGGGGAGGGGGAGCGTTTTGCTCCTGCGCCCTGGGGCGAGCACGGACCTTTTGAAGCTGGTCAGCCATAGCT
>NZ_JALQEK010000086.1:0-242 GCF_023630765.1 Caballeronia sp. ATUFL_F2_KS9A
GCCAATATATCAAATCAGCCCAACTCGCACAAGGACGGGTCATCGGCCTCGGTACCGCATGTGATTCGATGTGAGTCATGCTCCCGTCTTGTTCTCGTCTTCTGTTTCGACAGTGAGTCGTTTCTCGATAGCTCGATTGGCGGGTGCTGAAGCCAAAAACAAATATTCCTCATGATGGAGATTTTTGGAACCAAGGCGTGGTTGGCCCGTCACATGCAAGGTCTGAAGGGGCAGTGTGACTC
>NZ_JALQEK010000087.1:0-242 GCF_023630765.1 Caballeronia sp. ATUFL_F2_KS9A
GCTATAAGGTCCTTATAAAGAAAGATAGTATTATTATAAGATTAAAGCTATTATAGCCTTAGCCCTATAACCTAAGTAAGGGAATTTACCTTAATTTTACTTAGGGAAATTATATAGATTTCCCCTAAAAGAAATCCTAGAGATTTCCTCTAGATTTCCTAGGGATAACCTAGGCCTAATTTAGCCCTAGGCTATATCTATATAACACTATCTCTCTCTTCCTTTAAGGCTTACTCTAAGCT
>NZ_JALQEK010000088.1:0-241 GCF_023630765.1 Caballeronia sp. ATUFL_F2_KS9A
TTTCTACACCCTATTAGTTTTATTTACATCCAAGCAAAAGATTGAAAATCAATATCATTTTCATCTTCTAAAAAACTTAATTGAACAGTTAAATAACCATTACTGTATTTACGAAGATTTCCTTTAATGGAAGTTAAATGTTCAACACTTAGTTCAAAGATTCTCTCAAGTTTATCTAAAGATGCGTATTTTTTGTAATCAGAAAAACTAAAGTAATTTGACATTTCGTGATGGTCATAAT
>NZ_JALQEK010000089.1:0-240 GCF_023630765.1 Caballeronia sp. ATUFL_F2_KS9A
GGCGCGTGCTGTGACGTCAGCGCGGGCGGGCGCCTCGTGTAGAAGAGAAACGCCGCGCTATCCGCCAATCAGGCTACGCGCCGGGGCCGATTGTCGACTTCGAATTGCGGGTGGTGGGGGCGTGATTGGGCACGGGACAGGCATGTTGGACTGCATCAACGATTCGACTCGAGCGGGAAAGTTAAGTAAGTACCGCGGAGTCAACATGAAATGCCTGTTCGAACAGACACGGGATACATG
>NZ_JALQEK010000090.1:0-236 GCF_023630765.1 Caballeronia sp. ATUFL_F2_KS9A
TTTGAAAGGTGCGGCTTGTGCAGGATTCGGGGATTCGTGGCTGTCCGAACGAGGAGAAAATAAAGGTGACGAAGGAGTAGATGTGGTTGAAAAAGTGTGGCAGAATAGAATCACTTATCGAAAAGAACGGATTGGGAGAAAGTGGAGCGGACAAATAATAAATTTGTCCTACCAAAGCAGACGATAGGAGTGAGAATGATTGTTCAGAACCCGAAGGGGAATTATCAGTTTTTGAA
>NZ_JALQEK010000091.1:0-235 GCF_023630765.1 Caballeronia sp. ATUFL_F2_KS9A
CACCCAGGCGTCATTACCCCCCGATGAGATATCGCAAGAAGATAACAAGTGTCTCGTGCGCTAGGAGATGAGTATAAGAGTCAGGAATGAGCTCGGGATTCGCCGCGAGCAACTGGCGCGTGTACTCGTCGGCCGGCGCGTCGAGCACTTGCTGTCTCTTATACACATAAGACGCAGCCGACGATCTAGGCGCGCTGTAGATCTCGGTGGTCGACGTATCATTATATACCGCGGG
>NZ_JALQEK010000092.1:0-233 GCF_023630765.1 Caballeronia sp. ATUFL_F2_KS9A
GCCTCGGCGCCCTCGCTGTCGTCGCACGCCTCGACCCCGCAGATCCGAAACCGCGGCTCCTCGCTGCGCCAGACCATGCTCGACCCGAGCGCGTACACGCTCACGTCGAACGGGGGCGGCTCACCCAACTCGTCGCCCAACCAGAGGCGCGGCCACTCGCCGGGCCCGAGCCTCAGCGGGGCCATCATGGCCGCCGACGACCGGTGGCACTTCAAGGAGGAGAAGCTGTTCCC